>JAGVLR010000177.1 GCA_020054175.1 Candidatus Dadabacteria bacterium | reverse complement strand
GCTTCAGCGCCTTCGCCCGTGCCGACGTTTCCGGCTATGAGCTCGAGCCCGGGGAAGTTCGACCTGGTCGATTTTATCGCGTCGAGCACTTTCTTCGAATGGCCGTGCGCCGTGTCTATGATTATCACGTCGCATCCAACGTCTACGAGCGCCTGTATCCTTTCTTCCCTGTCCGGGCCGACGCCGACAGCCGCCCCGCACCGGAGCCTCCCCATTTTATCCTTGCATGCCGTGGGGTATTTTTCTATCTTCTCTATGTCCTTCATCGTGATGAGCCCGCGGAGCTTGAACTCCGAGTTCACGACCGGAAGCTTTTCTATCTTGTATTTGTGAAGAAGCTCCTTCGCCTCTTCGAGGGTAGTGCCTTCCCCGACCGTTATAAGCCTTTTCTTCGGGGTCATTATCTGATCGACCTTGAAGTCGAGATTCTTCTCGAACCGGAGGTCCCTGAAGGTGATTATGCCGAGAAGCGAGTCGTCCTTTTTAGTCACCGGAAGACCGGTGATGTTGTGCTTGAGCATTATTTCGAGGGCGTCGCTGACTTTATGATCCGGCCTTACGGTAAGCGGGTTCACAATCATGCCGCTCTCGTACTTCTTAACCTTCATCACCTCTGCCGCCTGGTCCTGCACTTCGAGGTTCCTGTGAATAATGCCGATGCCGCCTTCCTGCGCCATGGAGATAGCGGTGATCGATTCTGTAACCGTGTCCATCGCGGCGCTCACCAGTGGTATGTTGAGCTTTATGTTGCGCGAAAGCATCGTCGAAACTTCGACGTCGTTTGGAAGGGTGTCGGAATAGGCTGGTACCAGAAGAACGTCGTCGAAGGTGAGACATTCCTCAATCTTTTCGATATTCATGGCGGGCTACCTTTTACTTTTTAGTGGTCGTTTTCTTGGCGGCCGGTTTCGGTGCCGGCGCGGCTTTTTTCTTCTTGGCGGCCGGCGCGGCTGCCGGGGCCGGCTTCCTGTCTTCGGCGATTGAAATCAGCCTGGCCGGGATCTTGACGATCTCGATTATCTTCTTTCTCATCTCGGGCAGCGTAACCCCGAGCTCTATTTCGATCTCCTGGTCCTTTTCGCCGAGGTTTATGAACACCGGGAGGACGCCTACGTACGTCTTGGCGTCGACCCTTTCAAAGCCGAGAGCCTTCAGCAGCTTTTTAGGCAAAGTTGGAAATTCGAGTGTGGCTATTTCCGCTGTTTCCTGCGGTAAAAGGCCGTCCTGACTCACGCTGATTTTAAGACGGGTGGATTTCATATGCTCCCTCACCTTGCCCAAAATATAGTATGATCGTTGTATTTTGAATATAAAATATTTGTTCAGTCCCTAAATAGCGCAATCTTGTTCCAGAAAATCGAGTCGAGTGGCAAAGCTTAATACCTGCTATTAACTGGATTATTTTACTCGAATACCCGGCATTTATCAAGGAATTATTGGATTGAGGAGCGCATTGTCAATTGTGAAAACGGCTGTTTTCAGTCCGAAAGAGAGGTCTCGTAGTCCACTACTCTCAGGTTATATTTCAACCCCAGCACCTTCCCCGAAGGTGGGAATACGGCGTAAAACGGTACGGACTCGCCGGGCTTTATGTCGAAATTAAGACCGCCCAGCTTTTCGGTATTATAAAAATCCATGTTACCCGTTTTCTTATTTAATTTGAGCAGAATATCCTGTAGCGGCAGTCCCCGGAGCTCCCCCTCGGTAAAGGTGTTCCCGGCGTATACCGTCTCGTCGTATAGAACCTGCCCGGCGGATATGAACTCGCTCTGTATCTTAACGTAGCTCACCGCCAGGTCGGACTCGTTTGTTATCTTCCCGGATATAACGTAGAGCGGCCCGTTCCTCGTATCGAGCCACCTTCCCTGGTGCTGTGTTATCGCTACCTCGTCCCTCGCCGGCTCGGCGGCCATGCCGGGTATTAGGGACTTGACGGTCCCTTCCACCTGCGCGGCCATCTGCGGCGGGATGAATCCCATGTTGAACAGTATCACGTAGGACGCCCCGAATATCACCGCCAGTATTATCAGCGACAAAAGGGCGTAAACGAACGTCGCCCCGGCCCCGCCGCTTTTCCGCGGCTTCGGCCTGTACATCCTTCCCGTATCATACATAGGGCGCGCGGCTTCCGTCGCCCGGGAAGCACTTTGATACTTATTCTGACTTAACGCGTCCGTATCCAGGAAAAGGGAGTCCGGTCTTCTGTCAGATGGTTTTTCTCTCCTGTCTTCGGGCGGCGCCTCGCGGCCCGGCTGAGCCCCCCTTCCAAAAAGATCGGATTCGCTCTCCCCCGGCGCTTCGTCTTCGAAAAGCCTGGGCTCCAGTGCCGGCGGCTCCGGTCTGTCCTTATCTATACGGAGGCTCTCCCAGTTAAATCCCGAGTCTCTTTCCTTGAAGGCGTCCTCGATGCTGACTTTAAAATCCTCGGTCACTGCGCCGGTCTTGCTGATGTTTACGAATTCTTCCCAGTTGCCGCCGTCGCCGGCTATTCCCGTGGCCGCGGAGGCAGCTTCCGAACCGGTCCTCGGTCCTGCTCCCTGATTGCTTGCAGACCCCGGGTTCAGCTCGATGCCGTCCGGATCTATCTCGCCCAGCACTTCCGACCTTATCTCGTCGAAGAGCGCTCCATGTGAAGCGCCGCCGGGCGAAACCGCGCTCCCGCACTCGGGGCAGGCGGTCATGCCGGTCCCGTCTTCGAACCTCGCTCTACACCTCGGACATTCCATAATCATCTAAAACCGCTCTCCCCGTTATTCAGAAGAATTTCCGGCTTCCATAAATAATTAT
>JAGVLR010000180.1 GCA_020054175.1 Candidatus Dadabacteria bacterium | reverse complement strand
GTTCTCAAAGACCAGCTCCAGGCTGAAAACATATACCTCCGGGAAGAGGTGAGCCTGGACCTTTCCTCCGAGGACGTCATCGGGCAGAGCGGCGCCATCAAGAAGGTTCTGGCCGGGGTTCGCCAGGTGGCGGAGAC
This sequence comes from Candidatus Dadabacteria bacterium, assembly GCA_020054175.1. Lineage (GTDB taxonomy): Bacteria > Desulfobacterota_D > UBA1144 > Nemesobacterales > UBA2774 > JADLGH01. Next base: position 3,570 of record JAGVLR010000180.1, on the reverse strand, counting down.
CGACTCCACCGTTCTCCTCACCGGGGAGACGGGCACCGGGAAGGAGCTGATTGCACACGTTATCCACGCCCAGAGCAGGCGGCGCGGCAAGATGATGGTGAAGGTTAACTGCGCCAATCTTCCGCCGACCCTCATAGAAAGCGAGCTGTTCGGGCGCGAGAAGGGGGCTTACACCGGGGCGCTCACGAGGCAGATAGGGCGTTTCGAATTAGCCAACGGCTCGACAATATTCCTCGACGAGATAGGCGAGCTTTCGCCGGAGCTTCAGGTGAAGCTGCTTCGAGTTCTCCAGGAGGGGCAGTTCGAGAGGCTCGGCGCGCCGGGCACGATAGAGGTGGACATACGCATCATCGCCGCGACGAACAGGAACCTCGCCGAGGAGGTAAAGGCCGGGAGATTCCGGGAAGACTTATACTACAGGCTGAACGTTTTTCCGATACATGTCCCCCCATTAAGGGAAAGGACGGAGGACATACCCTCCCTTGTGTGGATGTTCGTGAAGGAATTTTCCGCGAAGATGGGAAAGAGGATAGAGAGCGTTTCGAAAAGGGATATAGAAGCAGCGCGCCGGTATCCGTGGCCGGGCAATGTCAGAGAGCTCAAGAACGTCATCGAGCGGGCGATGATACTCACCCGGGGGAACGTGCTTTGCATCGAGCTTCCCGAGAATGAAGCCCCGGCCGGAAACGCCGCGACGCTGAGAGAGATGGAAAGGGAGCACATACTTGCGACGCTCGCGCGGACGGGATGGAAGGTGAGGGGGAAGAACGGCGCCGCGGAGGCTCTAGGCATGAAGCCTTCGACGCTCGAATCGCGGATGGCGAAGCTCGGCATTAAGCGCGCCGACAGTGTCGGCAGACAATCGACGTAGCGACGATTGCGCTATTGCCGCCTGCCGCGCGTCCACCGCCTTGAATCTCCTCTAATACAGTAAGTTGCGAACTTCTAATGCAGTGAAGTGATCCCTTTCGGAATTTCGTCTAAAAACCTGGATCCCGGATGTTTTGGTTTGTGTAGCTGCGGCAAGTTAAGTGCATTCGGGAATGACAAAAGAAAGATTAAATCCCCCTGTTTTGCTTTGATTAAGATGATGCACTGTACTGGATGAACTCCGAGGATTTAAGCCAGGGCGTCCAATTCCTCACTTGCTCGGAATTGTTCCCCTTTTCCTAAGGGGGGCTTTAAAGATCAAAGACCAAAGACGAGATCCTGAATCAAGTTCAGGATGACTGAAATGTGGTGATTCTCTCGCTCGCTCGAAATCGCAGTTTCCGTCTTCGCTTCGGACTCCGCTTCGGACTCCGCTAAAGCTCCGACCGATAAAAAAGCTCCGACCGACTAGAAAGCTTCCGGCTTCGCCAAGGCTACGCCGGACAAGACGCCGGACAGGCAGGATGACGAATTAAAAGATAGATTTCTCACGTTCGTTCGAAATGACAAGATAAAAAGCTGGATTCCCGATACAGGCATTCGGGAATGACAGACTATAAGCATGACGGAAATATGATGTATGATGTCGCGGCAGGGACCGCGACTTCAGAGACTTCGGATTCCTGCGGAACTGGTTCGCGCACGAAATATCGGGGGTGCCCCGATATTTCGGGGGTTTTTCCGCCTGCTCCCGGGCGGCATAAGCCAACTTTCCCCGATTAATATCCAATACCAGCCGGTTGTTAATCGCCTCTAATCATATTTCCCGCAAAGGGCATGGAATTTGCAATCTTGAATGAATCGAAATGGTCATCATGACGACTAAAATGAGCGTCGGCGCGCGGTGGAAAGACGAGCTTGCCAGCGCGCTTCGCGGGATGCTGGAGCCGGTCAGACACGAGACGGGGTGCCTGAGCTTCGATCTTTACCTGGATACGGAGGACGACAATACATACATACTCGTCGAGGAATGGGAGACGAAGGAAGATTTCGACAGGCATCTCCGGAGCGGAGATTACAAGAAGCTTCTCGTGCTGATGGAGCTGCTTAAGGAACCGCCCGAAATAAACATAAGCGTTATTTCGCAAAGATCGGGGATGGAGTATCTCGAACGGGTCATCGGTTTACACTAGCCGTCGGGAGGCTGGGGGGGCGTGGTAGAGCTTCCCGGCGGCCGTAAAAAACGGCATCAAGCACATAACGGCATCAAGTACATAAAGGAGGTAGTCAAATGAAGAAGTCGATTATTTATACGCTGCTTGTTCTGGGTCTGCTTAATGCATACGCCCAGGCCCAGGAACCAGCCGCTCACAATCAGGGCGGTACGGTAATCGAGGCTGTCGCGCGGGAGATGCCGGTTCTCAAAGGCGATACCTGGATGGTCATGGACGAGAACTCCAAGATTGCGTTCATCTGGGGGGTGGGTCATGTGGTTACGATCGAGCAGGTCATCATGGAGAGGTATCCCGACCAGAAGAGGGATACGTTCGTGATGAAGGTGGTGGAGGCGTCCAGCGCCTCACCGGCGACGATGACCCAGGTGGCGGCCGCGATAGACAAGTTCTACACCGAGAATCCGGACAAACTGGATATGCCCGTGATGGCCGTGATATGGGATACGATGGTGAAGCCCAACATAACGACCGGCATAGCCGGTCAGCCGCTAAAGTAATGCAGCTGAAGACGGAACAAAAAGGAGATCGAAAATGAACACAATCAAATATCTGATTCTTGCGACTTGTATAGCTGCCCTGCCTCTCGCGGGGTGCACGAATATGTCGAAGACGCAGCAGGGCACTCTGAGCGGCGGAGCGATAGGCGGTGTGGCCGGAGCGGGCATCACGGCGTTAGCCGGCGGCAATCCATGGGTCGGCGGCGCGATAGGAGCGGGCGCCGGGGCTCTCACGGGATACATGATCAGTAAATAAGACCGGGCCTGCGCAAGCGGGCGTTCGGAAACAGTCAGCGGCCGGCGCTTCGTCGTGCTGGTTCGGACTCCGTGCCATCCCGGCTGCGTGACCTGAGAAAGTAATAAGTGACTCGAAAAGCATAAGGCAGGATAATCCGCGGCAGAGGAAAGCGGGCTGCGGCGCAATCGTAAAAACTCTGCGGGGAGGTATGGAAAATGAAGAAATATGCGGTCGAGTTCATAGGGACTTTCTTTTTCGTGCTGACAGTCGGCCTGACGGTTATAGAGCCCGGGGCCGGCCTGGCGGCGCCTCTGGCCATAGGCTCTGTGTTGATGGTCATGGTATACGCGGGCGGTCACATATCGGGCGGGCATTACAACCCGGCTGTAACTCTGGCCGTATGGATGAGGGGAAGGTGCCCGGCGCAGGATGTGCCGTTCTACATGATAGCCCAGTGGCTGGCTGCTGTGGCAGCAGGGGTGCTGTCGCTTTACCTGAAGGGTAACCCCGAGATAGCACCGATGACCCCGAACGTCGCGTACGCGCTGATCGTGGAGTTCCTGTTCACGTTCGCGCTGGCATACGTCGTGCTCAACACGGCGACGTCGAAAAACACCGCGGGGAATTCGTACTACGGTCTCGCGATAGGTTTTACCGTCGTCATAGCGGTCTACTCGGCCGGCGCTATCTCGGGTGGGGCGTTTAACCCGGCGATAGCCCTCGGCATAAC
>JAGVLR010000013.1 GCA_020054175.1 Candidatus Dadabacteria bacterium | reverse complement strand
TTGTCCCATCCTTCCCTGCTGTCTATCCACGCGAGGAGCACGTCGCCCGATTCGTCCACCGCCATGCCCTCGAAGGTGTGGGAGATGTCTCTCTCTTCGTTGACGATTACGCCCGCGTCGAAAGTGGCGCCGCCGTCTAGAGACTTCGACAGCCTCAGGTCGTTCGCGAAGAGGACGCCTTCGGGCTTCTCCTTCGCCGACGACCACGATACGTAAACCTCGCCTCCGGACCCGACAGCGATTCCGGGCGACTGGTGGAGGGAATCTACCGACAGTCCCTCGGGGTTCACTCGTACAGGTTTTTCCCCGCCCGTTACAGGCTTTACGACGTAGAGATTATTCGTGTTGTGGTCTTCAGCTATCCATCCGACGAACACGTTCCCCGAGCCGTCCATAGCGACCGAAGGGCCGGAGACGTGCACTTCGTGACCGTGTCCTGCGTGAGGAATTTCGATCCTCTCGCCTAATGTGAACACGTTAGCCGGGTTTGCGGGCGCTTTCGCTTCTCCGCCGCGTTTCGAATAGTAGTGAAGATAAACCATCGCCCCCAGTACGACCGCGAGAGCCGCGATCAGGATTGCGGGATTTTTCATTTTCATATCCGTTCTCCAATGAATGACGGCCGCCCCCTTTCGGGGAAACGGCCGTCAGCCGATTGATATCACATATTATCCTGATTGAACGCGTAGTTCATGTTATTCCGGTTGAATGTTTCGGTTACGATGTTCTGGTTGAGCGAGTTGCTCATGGCGACGCCCTCGGGCGTTCCGCCCTTGTGCCACGTCCACTGTATGCCGCCGTAAAACGCCCTGCCGTCGCCCGGGTAGAAATATCTTTCGTCGGCGCTGTCGACGACTACCGAGGATACGTAATTCTTGTCGAATAGATTCGTCACCTCGGCGAAGAACATCACTCCGGCGGGGAACTGCCAGCCTACTTCGAGATTGAATATCGTGTAGGAGCCTGCCCTTGCGGTGTTTTCGCTGTTGACGTTGTAGCTCTCGAAGACGCTTTCGATGCTTGGCGCGACCCAGACTCCCACAGGAGTGTCGTACCTGAGCTGGCTCACGAAGAAGTGGGGCGGCGCTCCGGGGAGGTCGTTGTCGCCGAATACCGGGTCGTCGACGAAGACGAAGTACGAATAGGTATAAGCCGTTATCGACCTCAGAGTGTCGCCGTGGGCGAGCGGGTCTCTCCACGCCATATTCTTAAGGAGCATGATATCCGCTCCGGCCTCGACTCCGAAGTGCCGCGTCCTGTCGATGTTCTGATACCTGGGTATCGTGAACGGGGCGTCCGGAAAGGGCTGGACGTTTATGTTCTGAATCTCGTCCCATATCTCGTAGTCGTAAACGGAGACGTCCCACTTCACCCTGTCCCACAGCATGCCGCGCGTGCCGAGCTCGAACTGGAGGGCCTTCTGCGCCTTGAGATCGCCGAGGCTGCCGTCGAGGTTGCCGGGCGAGGTGAGCTCGACCATTATCGGCGGCTCGTAGTTGGCCGAGACGTTTCCGAAAAACTGCACCTCCGGGGTCGTCTGCCATATGAAGCCGAGCTTGGGCGTGACGGAGAAGAAGTCCGTATTGCCGGAGGCGTCGTCATCGTCTATGAGAAACTTGTCGTCAACCGACCTGTAGGCGTACTGCGCGCGCGCTCCGCCTATGAGCGAGAACTCTGGCGCGACGAAGAGCTGGTCTTCGACGTAATAGGCGAGAAGGAGGGATTTATTTATCTGGTCTTTCGTTTTCTCTCCCCTCTTCCCCTGCTCGTTGGCCCAGTTGAGATCCTGCTGGTAGGTGAAGAAGAACTGGGCGCCCATGACGAGGTTGTTAAGCATGCCGCCTATGTTCGTGTTGTAGAGATACCTCACTTCCGCACCGGCGTTATAGGTGTCGTTGTCGATGACGGCGAAGCTTAGAGGGTGGTCCATGTTCTGGATATTGAACTGGGTGAGAAACTCCAGGGCCTGGTTGGTCCCGATCGGCGTCCTCACACTGAACGCGATCCTGTAATAGTCGTAGAAGCGGACCTCGTCGAAGAGTACGCTGCCAGGGTTGGCCTGCCTCGCATTGTCTTTGAACTCCCGGAAGGTGAGGGAGCCGGGGAGCTTCTCTTCGTTGCGGACGTAAGTTACGTCGAGCCTGTAGGAAGTGCCGCCGTCCGTTTCGTATCCGAAGCTGCCGTAGGCCCTTCTCCTCGACTGCCTCGCGTGCTTCCTGTACGGGTCGAGCACCTCTGTATCGCTGAGGCCCGTATAAAAATCGAAAGGCCCGTAGACCTGCCCCGTTCCGAGGTAGTTCTTGAAGTAGCCGAAAGAGCCGACCTGGCTCCTGGCCTCCAGTATGCCGGCGTCGTAGCCCGTTTTCGTCACGAAGTTTATAGCGCCTCCGAGGGTGTTGCCGCCGAACCTGAGGGAGTTTGCGCCCTTGAACACCTCTATGTACTTCAGCGTCAGCGGCTCTATCGACTCGAAGTCGCTGAACCCGTCGGCGTTTCCGTAGACGAACCCGTCCATGAGAAGGGTTACGCCGCGGAGGTGGAAGTTGTTCCTGAGGCCCGAGCCGCGGATTATCAGCTGCGACTCGTCGCCGAACCTCGGCCTCACGAGAACGCCCGGGACGTAATTGAGGACGTCTTTCAAAGTCGTAGCCCTCGATTCCTCTATCTCTTTTTCATCGACGAACCCTATGCCTCCGGGCGTCGAGTCGATTATCTGCTTCTCGGCTTCCTGCCCGCTCAGCATTCTGTCTGGGACGGACAGGTCGAGAGGTTTGTCCTCTACGACGACCGTCTCCATCGTATGCTGCTCCGTGTGGTCCGATATCAAAACATCCTGTTCCTTCTCCTCCTGCCCGAATGCCGGGAGCGCGGCCGGGACGAAGAGGAATAACGCAATTGCAAGAATGCGCATAATTCTCCTCCGAGTATGTGTAGTCACGGGTGTCGGGGCCGCTCCTTTTCACTCGTGCTGCGCGGAAGCGCGGCTGGCCGTGAGGATAGGCGTCAAGGCGCATGGAGGAAAGTCGTTAAGATTCCTCTATGGTTCCCCGGGTGCATCGAAATCCCTCGGGAGCGCCTGTGCATAAGCGCGTTACGGCCCCGTCCGTACAGACCGGACCCGTGGTCCTGCATATATGTAAAAATGAAATTTAGGAAACTACGGAGAAGAACGGCGGAGCGCGTGTGGAGATCTTCGACGTGAAGTTCTTTACATATGCCGTCTCTTTGAGGAGCGGCATATAAATTACGAGCTCTTCCCTTACGGGGGAGCTGAATCTTTCTTCTTTCGTGAAGTGCTGTCTTTTAAGATCGCACGAGTAGCAGACGCAGTGCTTCTGGTTCCCTTCCTTGCCCGAGTCCTGGAGGAAGTGCGTTATAACATTGACGGCGGGCTCGGTCTGATGCGAAGGGCAGTGCTCTATGGAATACGCGAGCTCGTGCTGCGCGGCTACGGGCGGGATATAGCTCAGGATGGAATACGACGCGAAGCTCACCGCGAAAACGACGGTGAGTAATATTACAGATGTGCGTTTCAAAAATCTGTATATCATGCGCCTGCGTCCGAAAATACGAGAAACTAAATTAAACAAATTCCCCGGATAAGTCAAAAACGGTTTTCCCGGGCGCATGACGCCGGCGAGCCGCCGGGCACGTGAAAAAACCCGCGGAGCGCGAAGCCGCTCCGCCGTCGCGCGCGCCTTTCGTCCGTGTATACTAATTCTGTCCGGGGCGAAATATATGGACGATATGAAAAACGGAAAGCCGCGTCTTTCCGTGCTCGTCGTCGACGACGAGGCCAACATTCGAAGGACACTGGCTGTCTGTCTCGAAACGAGGGGGCACAGGGTTACGGCTGTCCCCGACGCCGCGGGCGCGCTCGCCGAAACAGGCAGGCGCAGCTTCGATCTCATCTTTCTCGATCTCAGGCTCGGGACCGAATCCGGGCTCGACCTCATCCCCGTGCTCGCCGGAGCGTCGCCCCGTTCGAAGATCGTCATACTCACTGCCTACGCTTCCGTCGACACGGCCGTCGAAGCCATGAAGCGCGGGGCTGCGGATTATATAACGAAGCCCTTTACGCCTGCGCAGGTCGAGCTTGTAACCGAACGCCTCTCTAACATGAAGGACATGGAACGGAAGATCGCCTCGCTCGAAGAGGACCTCGGGAGGCTCCACCCGGAGTTCACCTTCTCGTCGTCTCATCCGGCCGTCGTACGCGCGCTCGAGCTTGCGAAGAAGGCCGCGCCGTCCGGGGCCGCGATTCTGCTGAGAGGGCCGAGCGGCACAGGGAAGACAGTTCTCGCCCGCGCCATACACGGATGGAGCGGGAGGAAGGGAAGGCCGTTCGGCGTCGTCTCGTGCCCGTCGCTCAGCCACGGGCTTCTCGAAAGCGAGCTGTTCGGGCACGTGCGCGGGGCGTACACGGGCGCCGTCTCCGACAGCCCAGGCAGGATAGCGGCGTCCGAAGGCGGCACGCTGTTCCTGGACGAGATAGGCGACCTCCCGCTTTCGATACAGCCGAAGCTCCTCAGATTTCTACAGGAAAGGGAATACGAGCCCGTCGGCGATACGAGGACGAGGAAGGCCGACGTACGGATAATAACGGCCACCGGGGCCGACCTCGAAGCCGCCATGAAAGAGGGGCGGTTCAGGGAAGACCTTTTCTACAGGCTCAACGTTATAGAGATTAAGCTCCCGCCGTTGTCCGAGCGGCCGGATGACGTGACCGGGCTCGCAGAGGGGATGCTCGCTTTCTTCGGCGCGCAGAACCACAAGACCTTCGCCGGGTTCACGCAGGAAGCGCTCGGAGCGATGAAGTCGTACCATTGGCCCGGGAATATGAGGGAGCTGAGGAATGTCGTCGAAAGGGCCGCCATACTCTGCGCGGAAGGGGATGTCGGCGTGGAATACCTCCCGGGCGGGCTCGCCCAAAGTTATATTGATGCTGCTGTCGGCGATCCGCTCCCGCTTTCCGTGATAGAGGAAAACCACATACGCGCCGTCGTGGCGTCTACGAAATCGCTCCAGGACGCGGCCCACATACTGGGCATCGACCAGGCCACGCTCTGGCGTAAGCGGAAGCACTACGGCATATAGCCTGACCGGCATGGCGTTATGCAATGCGCCGCATGGCAAATCTTGCAATATGCAATGCTCTGCTTTCGTATCACATAGTAAATATTGAACAATTTTTTCCGGCATATCTGGCACGGCGTATGCATTACTTGCCTGTATAATGATCGGAATACGGCAGAAGCTCGCCCTCGGCTTCGGGGGGCTCCTCGCGATAGTGGTCGTCATAGGGGTTATGACTGTTTCTCACCTTGACGATCTCGGCCACGCTATAGACGTGATACTGAAAGAGAATTACACGAGCGTCGTCGCCTGCCAGAACATGAACGAGGCGCTCGAGCGAATGGACAGCGGCGTCCTCTTCACGCTCGCGGGACACAAGGAAGAAGGGCTCGCGCTCATACGCGATAACGAGGAGAGGTTCAAAGCCGCTTTAGCGTCCGAGCTCAGGAACGTAACCATTCCGACTGAGCGCCAAAAGGCGCTCAGGATAGAAGAGCTTTTCGGACGGTACACGGAAAGCATACCGCACGTGACAGACGATACGCGCCCGCTTCAGCAGCGGAGCGAGGCCTACTTCGACACGGTGCTTACGCTCTTTCAGGGGATAAAGACCCTCACGCACGAAATACTCGAAATGAACCAGACGAGCATGAGCAGGGCGAACGACGAGGCCCGCGCGCTCGCCGCCTCCACTTACCGTGAAACAATCATAGCCGTCGCCGCCTTCGCACTGATAGCGGTTCTCTTCAGCTACCTCGTGCACAGGTGGGTTCTCAAGCCTGTGAAGGCGCTCACGGAATCCGCCGGGGAGATAAGCCGGGGGAATCTCGACCTGGTTCTGGAGACGGGTGCGTCCGACGAAATAGGAAAGCTCTCGGAGTCGTTCAACGAGATGGCGGCTTCCCTGCGGCAGACGCGGAAGAGCGACATGGAAAGGCTCGTCAGGACGAAGCGGGCTATGGAAGGGATAATGAAGGCGCTTCCGGACGCCGTTGCGATAGTGGACCCGGGCGGGCGCGTCGAATTTTCGACTGAGGCGGCGGAGAGGTTCTTCGGCCTCTCGCCGGGAGCGAGGGTAGGCGACCTCGGCTTCGACTGGCTCCCTCCGCTCATCGAGCGGGCGCTCTCGTCCGGAGGCGCGGCTGTATCCGCTCCGGGAATCGAGAGCGTGCAGCGTTTTTACAACGGGGAGGAACATTTCTTCAGGCCGTTCGCCGTTCCCGTTCCCCACGCACCCGGGTCGCCAGAGCCTGCGGGAGCGGCGCTGATACTCGAAGACGTGACGCGCCTCCGCGAGCAGGAGGAGCTTAAGCGCGGCGTCGTATCGACCGTGTCTCATCAATTGAAGACGCCGCTGACGTCGCTCAGGATGTGCGTTTACATTCTCCTCGAAGAAAAGATCGGCACGCTCAACGCGAAGCAGGCCGAGCTGCTTGCGGCGGCGAGGGAAGACGGCGACAGGCTTTCGGGGATGCTGGCCGACCTTTTAGACATAAACAGGATAGAGTCTGAAAAAACTCCGCACGACGCCGCGCCGCATTCGCCGCGCTCGCTCGTCCGCGACGCCGTCGAGTCTTTCCTCGCCGAGGCCAGGGACAGGGGCGTCGATATCGTGAACGCCGTCCCCGACGACCTGCCGGACGTGACCGCCTCCGAGTCCGGCATACGGCACGTATTCGGAAATCTCGTCTCGAACGCGCTCAGGTTCACGAGGCCGGGCGGCACCGTGACGCTCGGGGCGGAGGCGAACGGCGGTTACGTTCGCTTCACTGTCGAGGACACGGGCGAGGGCATAGCGCCGGAGTATCTGCCGAAGGTGTACGAGCAGTTCTACAGGGCCCCGGGGCAGGACGACAGCTCGGGCGTCGGCCTCGGGCTCGCGATAGTGAAGGAGATAGTCGAGGCGCACGGCGGGAGCGTAGGCGTAAGAAGCGAGAGGGGGAAGGGCTCAGTCTTCGAGTTCTCGCTCCCCGCGGGCAACGGCTCTGTAAACACGCGCGGTAATACGCACGGGGAGGCTTGAAAATGTTGATGCTCGGAATGCTCGTTCTCGGCTTGTCGGTTTTTGGGCTGGCGGCTGTAATGACTGTCTTACTCGAAAAGATCTAGGAGGCAACATGCTCTGGATAGCTGCACCCGTCCTGATTTTCTGCTTTGCATATCTTCTCTACGCGATTATAAACCCCGAGCGTTTCTGAAGGAGAGCCTGAATGCCGTCGTTTCTTTTCATATCAATCGTGCTCGTGATACCCGCTCTCCTTTCGTGGCCCGTCGGAAAGGCGATGACCTGGGCGATGGACCCGAAGGACGCAGAGGGCGGCTTTCGCGGGCGTCTCACGCGGCTTTTCAGGAGTGCCGCGGGAAGCGTCGTCGACAGGGAGCAGGACTGGAAGGTGTATTGCCTCTCGCTCCTCTTTTTCAATACGGCGATGTTCGTATTCGTGCTCGCCGTAATGGCGCTTCAGCAATACCTCCCGCTTAATCCCGACGGGAAGGGCGCGCTGGAGCCGAGCCTCATATTCAACACGGCCTCGTCGTTCGTTACAAATACGAACCTCCAGCACTATTCCGGCGAAGTCTCGATGAGCTACGCGACGCAGCTCTTCGCGCTCATGTGGCTCCAGTTCGTCTCGGCCGGAACGGGTATCGCGGCGCTGGCCGCTCTTTCGAGGGGCCTTTCCGGGAGACCCGCCGTCGGAAATTTTTACCGAGATCTCCTGAACGCGACCCTGCTGATACTTCTCCCGGCGGCTTTCGTCATGGCGGTGATTCTGGTGCTTGGCGGCGTGCCGATGACGTTCGGCGGCTCCGTTACGGCGGAGACTCTCGAAGGCGCGGTGCAGACTATCGCGCGGGGCCCCGTCGCAGCGTTCGTCGCGATAAAACAGCTCGGCACGAACGGCGGCGGGTTCTTCAGCACGAACTCCGCCCATCCGTTCGAGAACCCGACGTTCTTCACTAACGCCGTAGAGAGCATGAGCATAGTCGTGCTCGCAATGGCTTCTGTATGGATGTTCGGAAGGATAATCGGGAGGATGCGCCACGCGGCCGTCATATTCGTCGCGATGGCGTTCATGGTCGTATGCATGGCGGGGACGGCCGTCTACCTGGAGAGCGCGCCGGCGGCTGCCTTTTCGGGGCTTCCGGTCGAGCACGCGCCGAACCTCGAAGGGAAAGAGCTTCGCTTCGGCGCTTCGGCGGGCCCGCTCTGGGCGGCGATAACGACGAGCACGAGCAACGGCTCGGTCGACGCCATGCAAGACAGCCTGAATCCTCTCACCGGGCTCGTCCCGCTTACGGGTATGTGGCTCAACGTCATCTTCGGCGGCGTCGGAGTAGGACTCGTGAACATGTTCATTTACATCGTCGTGGCCGTCTTCATATGCGGGATGATGGTCGGCAGGACACCGGAGTATCTTACGAAAAAGGTCGAGACGCGGGAGATGAAGCTCGCGCTCCTGGCCCTGCTCGTCCATCCGTTACTCATACTCGGAGGCACCGCTCTCTTCGCGGCGACGCCCTGGGGGGCGGGGACGGTCCACAACCCCGGGGCGCACGGGTTTACCGAAATAATGTACGAGTTCACTTCGGCGGCCGCCAACAACGGCTCGGGGTTCGAGGGCATCGGCGACGGCACGGTGCCGTGGAACTTAGCCACGGGCCTCGTCATGCTCTTTGCCCGCTACATCCCCATCATACTTCCGCTCGCGATAGCAGGGAGCCTCGCGGCGAAGAAGCCGTCGCCCGAAACGAGCGGCACGCTCCGCACGGACACGCTCCTCTTCGGCTTCGTCATCCTCGGTGCGATAGTGCTCATAGGGGCGCTCCTCTTCATGCCGGTCGCCGTGCTCGGGCCTGTGAACGATCATCTCTCTTCTCCAGCACAGTGGGGAGGATAAATATATGAACGATAAAGGAACCACTCAAATGACGGACGGACAAATGGAGAACCACGAAGCGAAACTGGACCGCAGGCGGTCGCGGAAGGCCTCCGTTTTCGAGGGCGCACTCGTGACCGAGGCGGCGAAGAGGTCTTTTTCGATGCTGAGTCCGGCGTCGATGGTGCGGAACCCTGTAATGTTCGTGACGGAGATCGGGGCCGCGCTTACGACAGTCGTGCTCGCAATCGACGTTTACAAAGGGAGCGGAGCGGCCGTTTACACGCTATGGGTTACGCTGATTCTCTGGCTTACCGTCCTCTTCGCGAATTTCGCAGAGGCGCTGGCCGAAGCGCGCGGAAAGGCCCAGGCCGATACTCTGCGTAAAACGCGCCGCGCTACGGCGGCGAGGCGGCTGACTAACGAAGGAGAGGAAGAGGATGTCCGCTCGGACGAGCTTTCGGCGGGGGACGCCGTTATAGTCTCGGCGGGCGAGATCATACCGAACGACGGGGAGATAATACAGGGCGCGGCGATGGTCGACGAATCGGCCATCACCGGCGAGTCGGCCCCCGTCGTGAGGGAGGCGGGCGGCGACCGTTCGGGCGTGACGGGTGGGACGCGCGTCCTTTCGGACTCCATCGTCGTCCGCATAACGGCGGGCTCGGGCGAATCGTTCCTCGACCGCATGATAGCGCTCGTCGAGGGGGCCGTCCGTCAAAAAACCCCTAACGAGCTCGCGCTTACCGTGACGCTCGCCGGGCTCACGCTCGCTTTTCTGATGGTGACGGCGTCGCTCTATCCCATATCGAAATATTTCGGCGTCGAGGTGCCGATCCCGACGCTCATCGCGCTCCTCGTCTGCCTCATACCGACGACGATAGGCGCGCTCCTCGCGGCGATAGGGCTCGCCGGTATGGACAGGGCGCTTTCGGCGAACGTCCTCGCCAAGAGCGGAAAGGCAGTCGAGCTCGCCGGCGACATCGATACGCTCCTACTCGACAAGACCGGGACTATAACCGTCGGCGACCGGCAGGCGTCGGAGTACTCTCCGCTCCCGGGAATCTCGCTCGATCGTCTCGCGGAGGCGGCGGTCTATGCGTCTCTGGGCGACATAACGCCCGAGGGGAGGTCGATAGTTGCACTCGGCGAAAGAACCATCGGCAAGGTCGTGCCTTCGGAGCTTCCGGGCTCTGTGGTGATACCTTTCACCGCCCAGACCCGCCTCAGCGGGCTCGACACACCGGACAATCGCCGCTTCAGGAAAGGCTCTGCCGACGCGGTGAAACGGTTCGCCCAAGAAGCGGGCGGAGCGATACCGGAATCGTACCAGGCGACGGTGGACGACATCGCGCGCGGCGGCGGCACGCCGATAGCCGTCGCCGAGGGGAACGAGATTCTCGGAGTCATCGCCCTTTCCGACGTTCTCAAGCCCGGAATCAGAGACCGCATCACGAGGCTCCGCGCGATGGGGCTCCGCGTGATAATGGTCACGGGCGACAATCCTCTCACGGCCGCCGCAATCTCGCGCGAGGCCGGTGTGAACGACTTCATCGCCGAGGCAAAACCGGAAGACAAGCTCGAATACATAAGGCGCGAGCAGAGGGAAGGGCGGCTCGTCGCGATGATGGGCGACGGCACGAACGACGCGCCCGCGCTCGCGCAGGCAGATATAGGAGTTGCGATGAACTCCGGCACGCAGGCCGCGAAGGAAGCCGGGAATATGGTCGACCTCGACAGCGACCCGACGAAGCTCATAGAAGTCATCGA
>JAGVLR010000058.1 GCA_020054175.1 Candidatus Dadabacteria bacterium | reverse complement strand
TATTCGGCTTCGCGCGGGAACAGGCCGCCGCTCGAGCCGATACGTCTCGGGAAATGGAAGATACCGGCGCTCACTCTTTGCGTGATAATAACCCTCGGCAGCATCGTGCTTCCCGTCTCGATACTCGGCATGTGGCTCGCAAGGGGAATCGCCTCCGGTGAGATAATGCCGGGGCTGGCGGCGCCTCTTCTGAACTCGGTCTACATATCGGCCCTCGGAGCGGGATTCACGCTTCTCGCCGCGTTTCCTGTCGCCTACCTCGCGGTCACGAAGAGAGGGAGAATGACATATATCCTGGAGAGGATTTCTTACCTCGGCTTTGCATTGCCCGGAATCGTCATCGGCCTCGCGCTCGTTTTCTTCGGCATAAGATATCTCGCGCCGATATATCAGACGCGCACGATGCTCGTCGCGGCTTACGTGATACTGTTCCTTCCGATTGCCCTCGGACCGCTACGCACCTCTTTCCTTCAGCTCGGCCCTCGTCTCGGCGAGGCGGCTCGCTCGCTCGGAAAATCGCACTCGGGGGTCATGGCGAGGATCACCATACCGCTTTCCGTGCCGGGTATAGTTACGGGTACGTTGCTTACATTCCTAGTTACCATGAGAGAGCTCCCCGCAACTTTAATCCTGTCGCCGATAGGATTCAAAACGCTTGCGACTTCCGTATGGTCGGCGTCCTCCGAGGCCTTCTTCGCGCAGGCCGCCATGTATTCACTCGTCCTGATCGCAATCTCGTCGGTGCCGATGGCCATCCTGATTCTTAAACAAAAGAACGGGGGACACGTATGAGCACGGCGCTCAGGCTCGGCGGGGTGTCGAAAAATTTCGGCGCCGTGAAGGCGGTCGAAAAGCTCGACCTCTCACTCGAAAAAGGTGCGATACTCTCGCTTCTCGGACCGAGCGGCTGCGGGAAGACGACAGTCCTCCGCCTGATAGCGGGATTTGAATCCCCCGACGAAGGTGCGATAGAAATCGACGGTCTCACAGTTTTCGCACCGGGCCTAAACCTCCCCCCGGAAAAGAGAAGAGCAGGGATGGTGTTTCAGGATTATGCGCTCTTCCCTCATCTCGACGTATACAAAAACACCGCCTTCGGACTTACCGGAAAAGAGGAGCGAAAAAAGGCGCGAATCGGCGAGGTCCTCTCCCTAGTTGGGCTTATAGGACTCGAGCACAGGATGCCGCATCAGCTTTCGGGCGGGCAGCAGCAGAGGCTCGCGCTGGCGAGGGCGATAGCTCCCGGCCCCGGCGTGATGCTTCTGGACGAGCCTTTCTCGAACCTCGATACGCAGCTCAGGGTTCAGATTCGCGGAGAAATAAGGGACATCCTGAAGCGGAGCGGAGCCAGCGCCGTTTTCGTCACGCACGACAGGGACGAGGCCTTCTTCATGGGCGACAGGGTGTCCGTAATGAGCGGCGGCAGGCTTGAGCAGACGGGAACGCCTTACGAGCTTTTTCACCGCCCCGATACGAGATTCGTCGCCGAGTTTCTGGGAACGGCTGATTTCATTCCCTGCTCGTTACGTGACAGTCTGGCGGAAACGGAAATCGGCCCGCTCCAGGCGCCCAACCACCGCGAGGCCGGCGAAGGTCTTCACATTCTCACGCGCCCGGACGACGTAATCGTCAGAGAATCCTCCTCGGGAGGTAACGGCGCCGTCGCGTCGCTCTCGTTCCTGGGGACGAATTATATATATAGCGTGAGACTCGACTCCGGAACCGTCGTGCATGCTTTCGGACCGCATGATAAAGTCCTCGCCCGCGGAGTCCGTGTAAAAGCGGCCTTCGACCCGCATTACAGGCCGGTGATTTTCAAAGATGAAATCAGGATGAAGTCTTAACCGCCCGAAGAGTAACCGTTTTTAAGAAGCTCCCTCTACCCTCGCCCTCTATATTTGATCAGCGGAACATATGCGGCGCCCCCGGAATGAAGACGCCGCATCGCCCGATCCGAGAAACGACGCTACCATGAACAGCTTAGCGCCGCGAATATCGATAATGAATATCAATAATATAATTATCATTTCGCCGAAGAATTGTCGAGAAATCGCAAAGTCTTGCGTCGAGGTTCTAATACAGGTCGCAGAAATTCTGTAGATGCAAATATCCTTAAGGCCTGGTTTCGAGCCCGGGAACAAAGAAAAATGCACATGCAAATCTTCCGGGTGTAGCTGCATTCTTTCTCCGCAGCAAAATTATCCTTGATATGGCCGGGACGGCTCGTAGACTATTATTTGTAAGAAGAGAATTTCGTCATATGAAGACATTTTCCGCAAGCGATAATGCAGCCGGATCGATTACCAGACAGTCTATTTTTCTGTTGCTGTCTGCAGGCGCTTTTTTCGTTTGCGGAAGCTATATCATAGACGGCTTCGGCGAAAACAGGGCCTCTTCCAAAGAGTCTTTTTCGATCTCCCAGCACGGGAATGCGCATGCGGGGCAATACGCAGCCAGCTCGGACCCGCGCGATGAAAACAGAAGCGGCTATTCTGCGGGGAACTCGTTCGACAGACTTTCCGATTCCTCCGCGGGTTATGTATTCGCCGGCTCGTCAAGCACGTATTCGTATTCGATACGAATACCGGTCAATCCGTTTAAGTATGAATCTCATTTCGGCTTTTCACCGCTAAGATCACCTCCGCAGCTCTCCTGAGAAGACGTTTTTGCAGCCGAATTGACATATCAAGGCCGCCGGACCCTTTGCGTCATTTAACGGTTTCGGTACGGCCAATAAAACATAAACGGAGGTTTAACGACAATGACAAGATTAAAGAAAATCGGAAACATACTCATGGTATTTATGCTCCTGGCGGGAGGCGTGACTTCCTTCGCCGCTACGCGAAATTCCATGCAGCAGGCCGCTGCGAAGCCCCATGTAACGATGGGGCAGATAACGACCATCAGCGAGCACAGCCTTACGCTCAAGGACAAGAACGGGAAGGTTCAGACGTTCCAGATCACCGACCCTCCCATGGCCACAGGGCTTAAGAGCGGTGACAAGGTGAGTGTGGCTTCCGAGAACGGCCACGCGTCCTCCATCAAGAAACTCATGGGGACGTCTTCAGGTTACAAATAAAATCACTCTCCATACGGGTGAATGATACCAACCACGGGGGGCGGGCCGAAAGGTCCGCCCCCTTTTTTATAGTTCAACCAGCTATTACCGATTTATAGTACTCTATAATCGATTGTTAGAAACAATGACACTTATCAGGAAAATAAAAAGGATCCAATCATGTAATTGTCTGTTTTTTCGAGTGAAGTGCCTCAATGCGCATAATTTCATTGTCTATGCGTTCTTTTAGTCTTCTTTCCGGCCAATTAATCCAAGAATAGGTAATATCTAGCCATCTTATTCGATGTATCTTTTCAAAAAACCATTCGGGTAGTGGATTTTCAGAATTCGGGTTTTCGAAAATGACCGTATCCTTCGGAAAACACATGATGCAGGCATCCATATTCGACGTATTGCTAAATCTACCTTCGTGCCTCATCATAACAAAGCCTTTATCGGGTGATGGTTCTATTAAGTATTTTCCCAAAATAGGCAATCCCTTTACGCCATAAAAGGCATACCATAATGACCCGGAATAATACATTCCTTGGCTAGTCGTGATAGGTAATATGTGGTCTCTTAGAGAAAACGATTGCCATATTTCATCTTGAAAATCCAACCACAGAATGCTTGTTTTATCATCACTTAATTGCTTTTCATCCTCTTTTATGGAAGCAATTTTGCTGATAAAATTTTCTGCTATATTTTCACCAGGTTTTGGTTTCCCAAATGGTGTAATTACATATTCCTTAAATGTTACTCCTGGACGATTCGTCGTATCATTTACCTGATTATAAAATCCTTCTAGGCCAGTCGATTCACAAGACGAATACTGCTTTGAATGGACCTCTACCTCAATTTTTTGATTATTCTCCCCTATAATAAACTCTGGAGTATTGCTTTTAGCCTCGTTAACAGGTGCTACTGAATATCCAGCTCCCGCCAAATAACCCAAGGCCCTAACTTCACCTAGGAAACCAGAGACGTTTCGGTAATCACTTATATCAACTAATTTATTCTTATTATTTTTTATCCAGTCTAAATGACTTTCTAAAATTTGACGAAATGCATATTCAGTATTGTAATAAACATATGCTGCTTCGTTTAAATTATTGTTTTGCATTGAGAAATTCAATAGTGACTTAAGAGGATGAGTCCTATCCTTTTTAGGAGCATTTTGAATTCTCTGTATCTCTTCATCATTTAAAATCGGCCTCAGAAGTTCCATTATACGCATGTTCATCCCCCATCAAAGTTTATTATTCCCTTTGACTTTATAATAATAGAAAGAATAACTATTTTCAGACAACTCTTCTTTCCTCCTCCAGACTAAAGGTTGGATCAAATATTTGTCTTTCAGAAAATAGTATTAAACGTGCTTTCTCGTCAAAATCACAACCGGAATCTCCCTCTCCCCCGCCCTCTTCCTGTATTTTTCGTAACCGTCATAAACGCCGGCCGCCTTTCCCCAAAGCCTCTTCCGCTCCTCGCCCTCGGCGTCCGAGGCCGTGCATTTTACAGTCTCGCCGTCGACGAAGATTTCGACCTCCGGATTCGCCTTGAGGTTTACGTACCATGCCGGGTGCCTCACGTTTCCGCCCTTGGACGCTATCAGAACGAAATTACCGCCGTCTCTCAGGTAAAGGAGCGGAATAGTCCTCTCCTTTCCCGTTTTCGCGCCGGTGGTCTTAAGGAGAAGGCACGGCCACGCGAACGTCATATTAAACCTTCCGCCCGAAGCCCTTATCAGCCGTTTATCGACAACCGACGCGAGGTTGATCATGGTCCACGCCCCGGGCCGGGTCGACCCGAACCACCCGAGGAGCCTTTTCCCTATGCCGTCCTTCTTTTCGTGCATTCCTCGACACCCCGTTATATGATAAAACAGGCTGGGCAAAGCCCGCAAGAAGCTTCCGGCATTAGCGCGCAGCCTCCTGTATAGTAATAAAGCACAGCCACCGCACATTATGAAAAGAACGCACCTCGCGAGGCTCATCGTGACTCTCGCACTTTCACTGACCGCAGCGTCCTGCGCAAACATGGGCAGGTTTACAGACATAATGAACCCCGAAGAGCTTTCGAGAGAGGAGCTCCGAAAGCTCCCTTACGAAACCACGCCGCGCTACGGGTTCATGGTAGGCGTCGCGCCGAACGCCGCGCCTGAGAACGGCGGTCTTCTCGAAGAAATCGACTTCCGGTTCACGGCGTTCAGCGAATGTTTCGGGATAACGGACGAAGGAAAGGAAGCGTCGGACTACCTGATCGCGGTCGTCCACGGAACGTTCACATGCGTTTACCACAGGGGGCGGTGTAACGGCGAGTACGACCCCGGCAACACGCTTATAATCGTGAGCTACAAGGCTTTTAACCGTAAAGGGATTCTGCCGCTTTTAGAGCACGAGTGGGCTCATGCGTACGGAATTCTTTCGAGCGGGCACGAAAACCTGGATGAGGTCAAGAAATGCACCAGGTATTGAAGGGTCTTCAGATTATCACGGCGTCAGGGAATCAGAATAATCCGTTATATCCCTTGGGCCTGCTGTAATTGCCGTCTATGAACATTTCCCTCGCGGGGTCCGACTCCTCGGTGCCGCGAAGCTTGTTCAGCTCGTCCTCGCGCTTGGCCTGGTTTACCGGCTCGTAGGTATATTCCATTTTGACGGTATGGTCGCGCGTATTCGTATGCAGAACGATTCTCACGTCCGGAATATGCCACGTCCACGTTTTGAAGTAAAGCATGCTGTCCGAGCTTGCGGGATTGCCGTAAGTTTCGGTCAGGTACTTATTCAGCATGTTCTGGTATTCAAGCTCCTGGAAAGAATCGTTTGCCGAGAGTATGAGAGCCGTCGAGAGAAGCTTTTTATCGTAAAATTCGAGCCCTGTGCTGACGTCCTTGCCTTCAAGGTCGATTGGAAGCTCGGCGATTATGCCCTGCATCTGTATGTTTCGCATTTTCTTGGAGTCGACGCCGTCGTTCATTATTCTCTTGCCGCGAGATTCGATCACCTTCTGGGCGTC
>JAGVLR010000135.1 GCA_020054175.1 Candidatus Dadabacteria bacterium | reverse complement strand
TGCCGCTCCTTGACGCTCTCTATAGCGAGGCGGAGCTGCTCCTTTATCTGGTCGAAGGGGCTGCTGTAAATATCCGAAACCCGCGTATGAACGTTAATTACAGTCGATATGCTGCTCAGCGTGTATTCTCTCGGCTTCTCTTCATAATCGACGAACGTCTCCGGCAGCGTGTCGCCCTCTTCCTGATTGCACAGAA
This sequence comes from Candidatus Dadabacteria bacterium, assembly GCA_020054175.1. Classification (GTDB taxonomy): domain Bacteria; phylum Desulfobacterota_D; class UBA1144; order Nemesobacterales; family UBA2774; genus JADLGH01. The sequence continues at coordinate 3,614 of JAGVLR010000135.1, read as the reverse complement.
GATCGAGCGGCGTTTCCCCTTCCTTAACCCTGTTCCTCCTGAAAGTCCCCGCCTCTAGCGCCTTCCATTCGAGAAGCCGGACGAGCCATCTCGGCGTAAGCGAGCCGAACTGGGGGGCTATTTTCGTTACGTCCGCAAGCTGAAATGCGGCCTTTTCACCCAATGTCTTAAAGTTTTTTGTTTCCTCTGCCATTTAAATATTCTCCTTAGATCGAAATTGATTGAATGCTTTTGCGCCGAGTCGAGTACGGCGGCCGGATTTCCGGCCCTAATAAATCGCTATGTTCCTGTCCACCTCCTTCGACCACCCGATTATCCCGTCTCTCAAATTAAACAGCCGCCCGTTGTAGCCGTCTTTCTTGAGCGATTCTATGGCGCGTGCGCTCCTCTTTCCGACCTTGCACACGATCACGGCGTCGAGCCCGGGCTCGATTTCGGCCTTCCGATTCAGTATCTGGCCGAGCGGTATCAGCTTCGTGTTGGGCAGCTTTACGATTTCGTATTCGTGGGGCTCCCTCACGTCGATGATCTGAAGCCGGTCGTTGTTGTCGATCCTTCTCTTGAGCTCCGAAGCCGTAATCTCCTCGTAATCGTGCCCTGCGCCGTTACCGTTTGAAGGAACCTTGAGCCCGCAAAATTCCTCGTAGTCTATGAGCTCGCGGATTGCGGGGTTCTCTCCGCAGACGGGGCAGCGAGGATCTTTTCTGAGCTTGAGCTCCCTGAACCTCATCGTCCACGCGTCGAAGAGGACGAGCCTGTTTATGAGGGGCTCGCCGCCGCCGAGTATCAGCTTTATCGTTTCGTTCGCCTGTATGGAGCCGACTATGCCCGGCAGCACTCCCAGCACTCCGCCCTCGGCGCACGAGGGCACCATCCCCGGGGGAGGCGGCTCGTGGTAAAGGCACCTGTAACACGCGCCTCTGTCGGCGTCGAACACGCTCGCCTGCCCCTCGAAGCGGAATATCGCCCCGTGGACGTTAGGCTTTCCGAGGAGGACGCACGCGTCGTTCACAAGGTAGCGCGTCGGGAAGTTGTCGGTCCCGTCGACTATAATGTCGTACTCCCGGATTATCTCTACCGCGTTTTTGCTCGTGAGGCGCGTCTCGTGCGGCTCGACGTTCACCTTCGGATTTATCTGCTTTATCCTGTCCCTTGCCGATGCTATCTTCGGCCTCCCGATGTCGCGGGTGCCGTGTATGATCTGCCTCTGGAGGTTCGAGGCCTCGACGAGGTCGAAGTCCACTATGCCGAGCGTCCCGACGCCCGCCGCCGCCAGATACATGCCGAGCGGGGCTCCGAGTCCTCCCGTGCCTACCATCAGCACCCTCGCGTTTTTCAGCTTCCGCTGCCCTTCCACACCGACCTCCGGAAGAAGGAGGTGCCTGCTGTAGCGTTCTATCTCATCTTTCGACAGATCGGGCAGCCCACCGCCATGGGGCGAGCTTCCGTTCGAATTATGGGCCATGCTGTCTCTCCTTTTAGCGTTTGTACAGATTCGGGGGTATTTAGCAAGAGGCATGCCAAGGTATTTAAAAGCGGAAAATGTGTGACGATTGGTTTAAAAATGCGCAAGTTTGGTGATTAATGGCTCAGGGGTTGTATAAGAACTAAACAGGGTGCCGGCCTTTTCAGCCGGGCTTCGCTGGCGGGTATGGTGGAGGGAAATCTAAAGCGAATGAGAGGAAAAAAGAGGGGGGGACGCGCCCGACAGGGGGGCGGTGCTGCCCTTGCCCGGTCTTTGGCGCGTCCCGAGGTTGTGCATATTAAATAACCCTGAGGCTGGAGGTGGTGCCCGGGTTATCCATGCAGATTCCGGGAAAAGGGCCCGGCCCCATCATCCTAATCCTTTACGACTTCGATCAATTTCCCGTTTTTGACGTCGAATATGTACCCTGAAATACGTATGTCTTTCGAGACGAGCGGGTGATTCCTCAGCCTGTTCACGTCTTCCCTGACGCCCTCGACTCTATCAGGAATCGTGAGCCAGTTGATGAAATATCCCTCGTTGGTTTTGAACGTGTTTTTAAGGTCGTCGGAGAATTTTTCGTTGGTGAAGGTTTCCATTCCGCAGTCCGTGTGGTGTATTACAAACCATTCCCGGGTGCCGAGTATCTGACTCGAAATAATCAGCGAGCGTATGGCGTCGTCGCTCGCCCTTCCGCCGGCGTTCCTTATAACATGGGCGTCGCCCTCGCTGAGGCCGGCGAACTTTGCCGGGTCGAGCCTGGCGTCCATGCACGTGAGTATCGCGAACTTCCTGGCCGGCGGCATCGCGAGATTCCCCCTCTCACCGAAGCTGCCCGCGTACCTCGAATTGGCGTCGAGAATACTGTTCAGATTATCGCTCATATAAATCTCCTTCCGGTTTTCTTGTCTGAGGATAAGTGCAATCCCCATGCCACACTGCGATAATCCAGTAGTTACGGGACAATCTGCAACCTCGTCTGCCTGTGAGGTGGTTATTTGTGATACAGGTGGGGCACTTTTGTAACAATTTCACCTCCTTGACATTCCACCGTACGAGGAGTTTAATTGGGGTAAAAGCGGCTTTTGCGGGAGGGTTGGCATGGGAAAATTATTTTTAATAGTGATCGGCATAGTACTGTTTAATTTACAGCTCGCCGCGGCGCAGGACGGCGCGCCGGACTGTCAGGGGCAGATTCCCACTATAATAGGGACGGATAAAAGCGATTCCATTAACGGCACCGTAGGGCCGGACGTCATCGTGGGACTCGGCGGGGACGATAACATAAAGGGGCTCGACGGGAGCGACGTCATATGCGGCGGAGACGGTGACGACACAATAACCGGCGGCGGGGGAGACGACATACTCTACGGCGACGCCGGGAACGACGACCTCAGGGGAGGGAAGGATAACGACGTTGCCTACGGCGGGGACGGAGACGACTACATCGAGGGCAACGAGGGCGAAGACTTCCTCGACGGAGGCGCCGGCACCGACAGCATAGACGCGGGCAAGGGGCAGGACAAGTGCATCAACTACGAATCCAACAAGCGCTGTAACGTGGACTGAACCCGGCTGTATGGCGGCCGACCCGCGCGTGACATGCTTTTGACCTCCTTTCTTTTTAGGCGTGGTGTATTATCATCACAGCATGCCGGGAAAGCTCTATATAGTCGGAACCCCCATCGGGAACCTCGAAGACATCACACTCCGCGCCGTCAGGATGCTTAAAGAGGCGGACGTCATCGCGTGCGAGGATACGCGGACGACGAAAAAACTCCTCTCCCGCTACGGGATAGATAAACCCCTCATCAGTTACCATGAGCACAATGAGACGGCACGCGCCGAGGAGATAGTCACACTCCTCGCCGAAGGAAAGAGCGTCGCCCTCGTCACGGACGCCGGCACCCCCTGCATATCCGACCCGGGCTACAGGGCCGTTAAGCTTGCCTCCGAGCGCGGGATGGAAGTGCTTCCCATTCCTGGTCCCTCGGCAGCCGTCGCGGCGCTCAGCGTATCCGGTCTTCCGACATCCGGGTTCGTATTCCTAGGCTTCCCTCCAAGGACTCAAAAAGCACTCGGCGAATTTCTGGCGCGTGTAAAGGACTACCCCGAGACGCTCGTCTTTTACGAATCCCCGAACCGCATA
>JAGVLR010000111.1 GCA_020054175.1 Candidatus Dadabacteria bacterium | reverse complement strand
CTCAGGGAGGAAACCTTCAAAAAATTCTACGAAAGATTTTCGATATACCCCCGGCAGCTATACGGTTCTACGGAAACCGGCGTCATATCCATCAACCTCGCCGGGGATATCGAAAAGCGGGCGGCGTCGGTCGGAAGGCCTGTGAATCAGGTAACGGTAAAGGTCTTCGGCGACGGCGGAGAGGAGCTCGAAAGCGGCGCGGAGGGAGAGCTTGCCGTCCGGAGCCCTTCGATGACACGCGGGTACGACGGCCTTCCGGAGGAGACGGAAAGGGTTTTCAGGAATGGGTACTATTTCACCGGGGACCTCGGAAGGGTAGACGCCGAGGGATACATCTACATAACCGGCCGGAGGAAATTCTTCATAAACGCCGGCGGGTATAAAGTCGACCCGGCAGAGGTCGAGAACGTTCTTCTGAACATGCCCGGGATTACCGAAGCCGCCGTCCTCGGCGTAGAGGACAAAAGCGGGAAGGAACACGTAAAGGCTGTCCTCATTTCCGAGAGACCCCTCACTGCGGGCGAGGTAGTAGAGCACTGCAGGGGAAAGCTCGCCGATTACAAGATCCCCCTTTCGATAGAGTTCAGGAAAGAGCTTCCCAGAAGCCCCGCGGGCAAGGTTCTTAAAGAGCGGTTAAAGTAGAAGTTTCAAGGTGAATCATATGGACGACGTTGCCGGAAGGGTAAGAAAGGTGCTGGGAGCGAGCCTCCCCCCGGATGTAATTACAGAAAATATTGACGATGAGTTTCCGCTTATAGAGCTGGGTGTGGGGATCGATTCCGTAGCGCGCCTGGAGCTTCTGGTCGCGCTCGAGCAGGAATTCCGGATAAGGCTGGACGAGGAAGAAATCACACCGCAATTTTTCGAATCGGTGGGTACTATGTCGCGGCACATAAGCGGAAAGCTCCAGGCTCCTTCCGCGTAGCCGCCCTGAATAAGGCTCAGTTCGTAAGGCCCTTGTCTTTGAGGTATTTCTCGAACGAGTTTATGAATTCCTTTCTGACCCGCTCGCTGGCCTTTCCAATTGGCTCGATTACGGTCTTCTCGTAAAACTCGAAAGCCGTGGCTTCGAGCTTCGTATCTCCGGTAGTCCGCGCGAGCCTCAAGACCGCGATCGAATTGTAGAATATCGCCCTGAAAAGCGCCCGCTTGGCGTCATTGAATTTGAATTCTTCGAGAAGCTTCTGCGCCTTGATGAGCGCGTAAAAACCGACGCCGCAGAAAAGGGTCAGGAGCTTCTTGGCCTCGTCCGGCGACATGCCTTCGATGAGATATACGAGCGGGGCCTCGACTATCGATTCGAGCTCCTTCTCCTTGCTGATGATATTCGCAAGCTCTTTAACCTTATCGTCGTCGGCGTTGTTGAGAAGATCCTTGAGCGCGCCCTGAACGTACTCGAGCGCGAAGCTGTCTCTTATCTCCTCCGGGCTGAGCCCCTCCGACTTGAGGGCCTTTATGTGCGCGAGCTTTTCGATGGTTTTTTCGGGGAACAATAAAACTGTTTTCGACGTGCGGCCGGTGGTTACTCTCTTCCTCCGCGGCTTGGGTATGAGCCCGAGCCGGGCGCAAATCTTGATTGTTTTTTCCGGGTCGCTTCCGAGGTCAACCTTTCTTTTCTTTGCTTCCTTAATGATTTCGTCTATCGATACATCTGCCATGACAAGATATTACGCAGGTTGGTGAGCTTTTGTCAATCCATAATTCTCCCGTATTCAAGGGCATATTCGGCGTTTTGCCAGATGCGATAACATGAAGCGCGGGGCCCGAAACGGGTCCGTGAACCGGCAATCCCGTGACGTCTTACCGAAGTCTTTCAGCCCTATATGCAGGATTGATTTTGAATGGCGGATGGTTTATTAATTTCATATGGCCAATAGCACGCTCGTCGTCTATGAACCCGTCGAAATGACGGAAAAGGCTTATTACTGGAAGGAATACGCCGAGTTTTACGAAAAGTATTGGGGCGGCCCGACGTCTCCCTTCGGCGTATGGTTCGGAAACGAGTATGAGTCCTTCGTTCAGGCCATGGCTGCTCACCTCGGCATAGACGAAAACGAGATCGAACATTGCTTTTTCACCAAGGACGACGACGGCAAATATTACATCGCCCCGTTCCGCTCGCAATCAAATCTCTTCTTCTCCGAGAATTTCATCCCGCTCGAATGGTTTATTCTGTTCGGCCCCGAAGACAGGGAAACACTCTACACGCACTGGGGATTCAACGCGCTTTATTACGATACCCATATTCGTACGGCCATAGAGCATCTGGACGATGCTGCGGCAGCCGTATCGGAATCCATTAAAAGCGGCGGCGGTGGTAGTGGAATTGGAAAGGAGTATGGTTTCGACCTGGATACATTCCTTATAAGCCTTCGCGACCTGAAAAGCTGGCTTTCAGGGTATGACCCATCGGGATTTATAGTCCTTAACTACGGCGAGCTCTGCGCCATGATAAATCCATACTCCCTCGAAAGGGAGCGCTCCGTCGAAGAGGCATGGGCGTTCCTCGGGCAGCTCAGGGAAAGCAGATTTGATGAGGCCGCCTCGTCTCTAAAGGCATTTTTACAGAGGTGGGACGACATACGGAGCACGGCATCCGCCGGCGCCGACGACTCGACCCTACAGTAATTTAACTTCTGTGTCCGGCCGGCCCGGTTTACCCGGCGTCGGCGCGAAGGCCGCGCCTTTCGAGAGACCGACTCGCATATCGGTATCTCTTAATAAATAAAGCGGATGGAGCCCGTTCTTTCTAACGACAACCGGCATTTCCCTTACCTGGGCATGGGCGAGCGGACCGATCGTTTTGTGCTTCCAGTATGACCCTACTTGCCGGAGGTCTTCAAAAGCCCCTGTTCCGTGTATGGATATTCTGTCCCTGTCCCGAAGGAGCTTCGTGAAGTCGAAATTGCCGGCAAGGAGAGCCCGAACG
>JAGVLR010000092.1 GCA_020054175.1 Candidatus Dadabacteria bacterium | reverse complement strand
TCTTCGCTTGATAACTGCGGCGGATATGTCGCTCGGCTTCCCGATGAAAATAACGTTGATAGGGTCGCCCTGTCCGGTGCCGTCCTCCCCGGTTGTGCAGCAGGGGAGCTCTGTGAGCGCTTTACGAAGCTCTTCCTCCGAGTCTATATGTATAAGCTCTTCGCTGGTGTAAAGCGTCGTGAAATCCACATGCTCGTCGTCGGGCGTTATTCCGGGAACTTCAAAATAAAACAGGAAATTCTCGGTGTTCTCTATTTCGAAAAGTGTGACGTTTACGAATTTCATTCCCGGGTCTAGGTTGGTATATACGAAGCCCTTTCTATTGTAGCCCGGCAGTATGAATTCGAGCGCAATTGCGTTTTCGTCGAACACTGCGTCCATTCTCTTGTTCACCGATTTACTGAACCTGAAATGATTCATCCACGAAACCTCATTCGGTGAAAAGTAGCCCGGGTCAAGCGCCACCGGCATGAACATATAAGGAACATCGCCGTTATTTTTTATATCGATCCATACGGGCTGCACACCCTTGGCGGCGAGGTCGACTCCGAATACATCCTCGCTTTCGTCCCGGCTTAACACGGCAACAGTTACTGTCAGGCCGTCCCTGCTCTGTGTCTGCGCCCTTTCGAGGAAATTGGATTCCTCGAGCGGCATGGGATCGTACGACGCGGCGCACCCGGAAAGAATGAACAGCATTATGAATATGAAGGCAAGATGGAAAGTACTCAGCATGATAGAAGACGAAATTACTACAACGAAATATCGCTGTCTCACGGCTTTGCAGCAGGATTATCGCATTGCTGCAGGCCTGAGAAAAGCTATTATTGTTTATTTGCCGGTAATTGTATTACCTTACGGAAAATTATTCAATATGCTTTTGACACCAAGGCTTGCAAAACTGCTCCTCCGCTGTCCGCGATATTTGATTTTCGAATATCGCGGAAGCTTCGAAGCTCCAAGAATGCGCCTTCTCCGGCACATCGATTGATCAGACTTTATTCCGGTACGTTACTACGGCTGCATTTCGAGATACTCTTCGTCTTCCGGCGTCTCGACGGAGCCAAAAAGTATTCCCTTCGCCACCCCGAAAGCTTCCATAAGAAACAGAGGCTGCGCCGCCTCGCTTCCCATCTCTTCGATCTCCAGCTGAAGCTCTTTTACCTTCTCCGGATACTTGGCACCGAGATTGGTCTTCTCGTAAGGGTCTTCTTCGATGTTGAATAGTTCCACCCTGGAAGGCAGCGTCGTTTTCCAGACCAGCTTCCAGTCCCCCTTCCGCAAAGCCGCACGGAACGGCTCGATGTCGTAGACGACTTCGTCCCGGGGCGAGGGCTTACCGGCGCTGATAGTGGGCCAGACGTCCAGGCCGTCGACAGGCTTGCCCTTGCCTGCCGGCGCTCCGGCGAGCGCGGTCAGTGTCGGATACATATCGACTATATGAATCGGCTCGTCGACGACGGAGCCCGGCTTGATATGCCCCGGCCAGTTGGCCAATGCCACGACCCGCGTTCCCCCTTCGTAGAGCATTCCTTTGCCGTCGCGGTAAGGGCCGTTGTCCGAGGGGATCGTAAGCTTGGACGTGTCCACCTCTCCGGTAAACATGGCAGAGCGCGGGCCTCCGTTGTCGCTCTGGAAGATGATGAGAGTGTTGTCCCGCATTCCGCGCTCGTCGAGCGCCGCCACGACACGTCCGATCTCGTTATCCATCACAGTTATCATCGCGGCATAAGCACGGCGCGTAGGGTCAGTGATATTATTATATTCGTCCAGATACTTCTCAGGAGCCTGGTACGGTGCGTGCGGAGCGGTAAAGGCCAGGTACAAAAAGAGGGGAGTCTTCGTGTCGTGCTCTTCTATGAGCTTGACTGCATCCTCTCCGAGCAGCTCCGTGGCATAGCCGCCTTCCTTCAGCAGCCGGTTGTTTTTGTACCAGTCGACCGTACCGTGAGCCGAGTGCGTGTAATAGTCTATCTCTCCGAGTATAGGTCCGTAGTGATAATCGAACCCGCGCTGGAGCGGCCAGTACTTCCGGTCGGCGTGGCCGAGGTGCCATTTGCCCACGATCGCCGTCTTATACCCGGCTTCTTTAAGGGCCTGTGAGAGAAGCCACTCGTCCGTTGCCAGACCGTACGTCCCCGCCGATGGAATCACAACCGTTTGGAGACCGTAACGATGAGGGTAGCGGCCTGTCATAAGGGCCGCTCTCGACGGCGTGCACATTGGCTGGGCGTAAAATTGCTCGAATATAACACCGCCCTTCGCAAGCTTGTCCAGGTTCGGAGTCCGGATATCCGAGCCGCGAAAGCCGACGTCCTTCCAACCGAGGTCGTCCGCGATTACATAGACGATATTCGGAGGCTGCGCCTCCTGGCGGGCCGATGCGGGGGGCAAAATAATGAATCCGACTGCCAGAAACAACAGGCTCAGCTTGATGAAAAGAGCGTTAAATCTCATATCGTAAACCCCCATCCGGTGATTTTATACAGAGCCTGCGCAAGGCGTTCGCAAATTTTTCTCACTCATTATATATCACTTCAGAACTGGAATGCTACGCCTATTTGCGGGCCGGATATCCACGCGTCCCATACGAAGCGGTTGTCGCCGCTCCCGTTCTTGTATTTATCGTACAGGGCCCTGTAGCCGATTATAGGAGTTATCCGGTACCAGGGAAGCTCATAACCGATATATCCGGCGATATTCCAGGATATGTCCGATGAAAAGCCGAGACCGAACCCGCATATATCGCTCCTCAGCTGGATGAAAAATTTGTTTATGGCAAGATTCGCGCGGCCGCCGACTATGAAATCGAACCAATTCTGACTATCCTTTACGTTCGGGTTCCCGCCGAAAGGCCCCTTTATGTCGAGCTCATTCTTGAGATACCAGTAACGTCCTCCGCCGATAAGGTCCAATGTGAGGGAAGTGTTTGTCTTACTTTTATAACTCCCGGTTCCGCCCCCTGGCTGCCATGTTCCCAGCCTGTAGAACCCTCCGAACTCGCCGAGGAAAAATTGCGTTACGAATTTCGCGCTCAGGGTATTATCGAACCTGAGATCGACGTTATCCTTCATCGCTATTTTCGCATAACTCGTATCGATGAAAAACCCGTACCTGTCCTTCCATGCCTCGATATGAACCTCGGCTGCGAAGTCGAGGTTGTCCCATATATCGCCGAAAGAAACATCCAGATTTGCAGTCCTGCCCTTGATGGTGGTTTTTCCGTTTATTCCCATCAGCCAGAGGTAGGGGATAATCGTGAACTGCCACTTGTCTGAAGACCCTTCGATGAATGTCGGATCGGTCGTGGTTTTATTCACTTGTGCATAGAGAGATTCTCTTCCGGCGGCGTCCGAAGACTCATTCCCGTCACCGAGAGCTATAGTGTGTAACCAGCTGTCCGATAAGCCCGGAGCACCCTCTCCGTTCAATTGTTCATCATCAATCCAGTCCGCCTGAGCATTAGCGGAATGTCCTATGCATAATGAGGTCAATATAATTATCAGAACCGCGCACACGAAGCAGCTTCTCATCTATGTATTCCTTTAAGAACACTCATTCTTACCGCAGCAACGCCCGGCGGCCCTCATCGCTACTCGACGAGGGCCGCCAGGGAATATTCGGAGTTTTGTGTAGCCGTACCGCCTCAAAAAACTATTTCACTTTTTCCACGGACGGCGGCGCCCAGGTTCCGTTAAGGATCGATGGATCTTCGGTCTTCGGCCAGTACATGCGCAGCATCGCTATGAAGTCGCCCTTCGGAGCCGGCAGCCAGTTGGCTTCCTTGTCCGCGCCCGGCGACTCGTTCTGGAAATAGAGCGTCAGCGATCCGTCTTCGTTATACTTCAGGTCGTTCCGGGGGCTAACGGTAAACTTGTTGAGCGCATTCGGCACGAACCACCAGCCGTTGTCTATCTCATACATCGTGATAGACCAGAAACCGTTTGCGGGCGGCGTCTGCCCCTTGGGGAACGTAAGGGTGTATTTGTTGGCGCCCGTGAGAGCCGCACCGGTGCTGTCCGCCTGCGCATAGGGATAGACGGCGTCCTGCTCCAGGTTGGCGGGCCAGCCGAAGGCAGCCACCACCGCACGCTTCATGTAGTCGGTGCCGTATTCTCCCAATCCCTTGCTGACCTGCCAGCCGTTAGCCGCGCTGCCGAGGCTGGCTTGGTTGGCCTCTATCTTCTTGAGGGCGGTCTGCGGAAGGTCCTTGAGGGCCTCCTGCACGGCAGGATCGAGGGCGGTCATGTCGAACGGCTTGCAGGGTTCGATACCGATCTTGGCCATTTCCGCCAGTATAGGCGCATCTTCCTTCGCGGGCGGGGCAGTCTTGCACATAAGATCCGTCATCATATCGAAGTAGCCCTTCGTTCCCATGTCTAGTATGACAGTCTGCGGTTTGTCTGTCATTGAAAAGCCCGGATTGGGATTCACAGGCGGCGCCGTATATGTGTAGGGCTTGCCGTAGGCGGAAAGGGGAGTGATTTTATACTGCGCCTGGAGCGCGTTGACTGTTTCATAGTCGGCGTCCGTACCATCGGCATACGTCCTGCCGAGTATTACGACATAGCGCGTAGGCGACTTGATCTGCTGCATGCCCCCGGGCACTTCGCCTTCCCAGCCGGGGCCGGTAAGCAGGTATGCCGCGGCTTTCTCGCCGGCGGTGCGGCTCCCCTGTGACGTGATCACAGGCATCCACAGGCTATACATCGGGAACAGGTAATAGCGCTTGCCCATATCGGGATGCGAAAAGACCTGCGGCTCCTGGCCTAAGTCGATCCAGGCGAGCGAGTACAGCGTATCGGCGTTCGGAGCCGAGACGCCGCGGTAATCGGCCGGAGGATAGCGCTTAACGTTCACAAACTGTCCCATTGGAGCTCGGAGCTCCTCGACCTTGTCCACATTAGTCATCTGAACCCGCGTAACCTCGGTCGTGATCAGTGAATAGCCGTATATGTAAGCATCGGTCGCGATGGCCAACGCTTCTTCTTTACTTATACTTGAAGCCTGGCTCATCATTGGAATTCCCGCCAGCAGTACGACAAGGAGCGCCGTGACGACAGACCGGGAATAATGACGATTCCGCGTATTAAATATGCTGATCATATTTCTCTCCTTCTACCAATAAATTTTCTCGTATTTCTGGTGTTTATTTCACATCAGAACCCCTTATTGCAGCATCGCTACGATGAGGCCCAATCTCAGCAGGTCGCCACTTCCTTATGGAGAAAATTGCGACTGTAGAAACGCAAGACCACTTCATCACGACGCCCGGAGCTTCCATAGCTATTCGACACGGACAACGGGGGGCAATTTCCACTCCCCGTCGAGAATAGCTTCCTCAGGCCAATAACACCGCAATACCATGTATATCGGTCCGTCCGGAGCAGGCAGCCAGTTGGATTCCTTATCCTTCTCGGGCGAGTCCTTCTGTATATAGATCGTCAGACTGCCGTCGTCATTTATTTTCAAATCGGGCAGCATCGGCGAGTTGATTAAATACCGGTCAATAGGATTCTCAATCAGTAACTGGGTTTTGCCGTTATACATCGTTACCGACCAAAAAGCGTGAACAGGGGGAAGCTCACCCTTCTCGAATGTTAACGTGTAGCGATTATCGGCGCCGTTGAAGGGGTTGCCTTTCGAATCGTTCGGCCAGGTGAAGTAAAACGCTTCCTCCTTCGAGTTCCCGTAGATACCCAGCTTCGCCCCGACTGCACGGTTGAGATAATTGTTCTTTGTGAACTCGCGCGTGCCGAAAAGATTTGCTGACGATTTCTCGCTCGCCGCCTTCTCGTCTATGGCTTTCATTCCTTCCGCTATGCCGGCTTCGAGCACCTTTTTCATATCGGGAGAGAGGTTCTCCGTATTAAAGCGTTCTCCGGGCACGATTCCGATCCTTGCGAGCTTGGCCCGGGCTTCCTTGTCTTCGGGCACGGTCGGGCAGAACTGGAGGAGGAAGTTGAGGTAATTGAAGAACCCGAGAGACTCGGCCTCTTCAGGGCTATAGGGCGGGAAATCCAGCCTGGCCGGAGCGAGAGGGGGTTCTTCGCCTAAAAATTTACTCAGAGGTTCCAGCGTGTATTCCGACTGAATTTTCTTAACGTTTTCTATGTCCGCTGGGTCGAACAGCTGGGTGCGGTATATGACGAAGGCAAAATCTGTATCCGACCTGATCACCTCTTTTATACCTTCGGGTTTTTCGCCCTTCCAGTTGGGGCCGGTCAGGAGGAACCTGCCCTCGCCGTTTCCGGTCGCAGCAGTGCCGACGTAGGCGAAGTTATAGGTATAGAGGTCAACGAACTGCAGCGCGTAATAACGATTTTTTTCGATTTCCGGAACACCCAGGACGAGAGGCTCCGCCCGCAGGTCAGCCCAGAGAAGCGAGTAAGGAGTGTCGCTGTTTGGGGTAACAATGGTCGTGTCCTTGGGGGTGGCTACTCCGGCCATATTATAAATATGATTGAACGGGGCTTTGTAATTAGGGTTGTCTTTGTCGACGGCGTATTGATACATGGTTTTGTAGTTCTCCACTATCGGGTAGCCGTATATGAAGGCCTCCTTCGCTATAGCTATAGCTTCGGCTTCGATAATATCGGGCAAGTCTTTCTCCGCCGCGGCCAGGCTGGGCAGTGCCAGCACTAGGCATACCACTAGTAATGCGAGGTTGCTGATGAGTTGCTTCATGTATTCCTCCTATATGTATTGTATTTTATCAAAATCCTCGTTCGTTTGCTGATCCCATTAGCAACTATTGCACACGTTTCACAACCGGCGGTTCCCATGAACCTTCCTTGCCGGGCTTTTCAGCATTTGCCATATCAGGCACGGGGAAAGTCAAAACCATAAACAACCCTGTTAATATGCATAAACCCCCGGACCAGAATTTATGGCGTTCTTCAGTAAGTGTTCAAATCGCTGTCCAGCCAGTATTTCGACGCGCTGAAATTCGCTCTCAACGCGATCCCGGACTCGGTAATCTGATAAACCAGGACGGCAGAATCCAGAGGAACTTCTCCAGACGCCGCCGCGCCGCTG
>JAGVLR010000140.1 GCA_020054175.1 Candidatus Dadabacteria bacterium | reverse complement strand
TTGGCGACGGGGACTTATTTCTTTTGTTGGCCCCACGATTCAGAAACTCTACCTGATTAACCCGCGCCGGGCCAAACAATCTTCCTCCCTGCCTGCTGCTATGCGCTTCGGCCATCCCGGTAACACCATTTTCGGCACTATTATATATAAGGATATGATCTTAAGGCCCTGTAAAAATGCGGCTCCCTTATTATCTAAGCCGCGTAATTTCACGGCCATATTCGAATTCGCCGGCTTCTCACTATTCCTTATTATTTATGGCTTTTTCTACGTTTCCCGCGAGATTCCCGGAAAGCCTGTTCGCTGCACAAAATCTTTCGATTTTTAGCCGTTTTTTCTTCGCTTTTGCGAAGAAAAGCATTGACAAGCCCGGTTTCACCTGTATTAATATCAATTTATAGAGCCCTGCTAAACCACGATGAGGAGGAGCCTTATGGGATTCAAGTACATACAGTATCAAAAAGAGCCTAACAGCATCGGTATTCTGACTGTCAACAGGCCGAATGTTCTAAACGCCCTTAATTGGGACACGCTCGGCGAACTGAAGGTATTCCTGGAAGATATACTTCCCGGAGAAGAGGTGAAAGCCCTCATAGTAACCGGCGCGGGAGAAAAAGCCTTCGTCGCGGGGGCCGACATCGCCCAGATGAACGAGATGAAAGAAAGGGATTTCCAGGATTACGTCGATACCGCGCACAGAGTCTACGAGCTCATCGAAAACAGCTCCTGTCCTTCCATCGCGGCCATAAACGGCTACGCCCTGGGTGGAGGATGCGAGCTGGCCCTCGCGTGCGATATCAGGATAGCCTCTGAAAAGGCCAGGCTCGGCTTCCCCGAAGTAAAGCTCGGCATATTCCCGGGTTGGGGCGGCACACAGCGCGTAACGAGAGTGCTCGGCCTCGGAAAAACCAAGGAGCTTGTATTCACGGGTGAAATGATCGACGCCAACGAAGCCCTCAGAATAGGGCTCGTCGAAAAGGTCGTCCCTCACGAAGAGACAATGAGCGTAGCGAGAGACCTCGCCGGCGCTATCGCCAAGAGAGGCCCCATAGCGGTCAGGATGGCCAAGACAGCAATAAACGCCGGATCCGAGATGGACCTCCAGAAGGCCCTCCTCCTGGAAAAGACGCTCGTCTCCCTCTGCTTCGATTCCGAAGACAGAATAGAGGGCATGAACGCCTTTCTCGAAAAGAGAGAGCCCGCCTTCACAGGCAGGTAGTTCCTTTAACCAACTATAACAACTTCTCCGGCCCGGGCTTGCCCGGGCCGTCACATTAAACCATTTAAACCCTGTTACAACAGCACATAGTACAATCCGGCTCGTTGTTCGAGTGCTCCATTTGGCCCCGGGCGTCAGCTCCCGGGCTCAGGTTGACAAAAAATCGATTAGGAATAAAATCTATAATCCTCAGTTTTCACAGGCGGAAATTCTAAGAGTCCCGGAGGTTTTCGATGCTTGAACAGATGCACGATTTGAGCGGCAAGGTCGCCGTAGTTACCGGCGGCTCCAGGGGTATAGGAAGGTCCATTTCTCTCGCTCTGGCCGAAGCCGGCGCCGACATCGTCCTTAACTACTCCCGCAGCGACAAGGAAGCCGACAAGGTCAAAAAAGAGATAGAAAAGCTCGGCCGGAAATGCGTCACCGTAAGGGCGAACGTCGGTAATTTCCAGCAGGCGCAGAATCTCGGAAAGGCCGCCGTAAATCATTTCGGCAGGGTCGACATACTCGTCAACAACGCAGGCATCAACCGCGACAGGACTCTTAAAAGAATGACGTTCGAGCAGTGGAACGAGGTCATACAAACCAACCTTTCCAGCGTTTTCAACTGCACCAAGGCCGTAATCGATCCCATGTCCGAGCACGGCGGCGTCATCGTCTCCATCTCCTCTATCATAGGCGAAATGGGTAACCTCGGGCAGTGTAACTACGCGGCCACGAAGGCGGGGATGATAGGATTCACGAAAACCATGGCGAGGGAGCTTGCGAAGAGCAATATACGCGTAAACGCCGTCGCCCCGGGATTCGTCGAAACCGATATGCTCGGAACCATCCCCGAAGACATACGCGATCAGATTAAAAAGGAGATCGCCCTCGGCAGGTTCGGCACCCCGGAGGAAATAGCGCTCGCGGTTGTCTACCTCTGCTCTCCGGCGTCGAGCTGGATAACAGGCGTCACCCTCCGTATAAACGGCGGGCACTACATCTAAACGCGTCCGGGAAATATTCACTGACGATAGGTAACCTGTCGTGAAACTGACCGGTTACGTCCATTCGAAAGACACCACTACGATACAACTTCTCCGCCGAACCTTCCCGGCGGAGATATATTCACGGTTTCTATTAACTTATCCGGCCTTTTCAGATTCTTTATTGAGACCTTTCTATGATCCAGTCGGCGGCTTCGGGCCAGAGCGCCTTGAGAGACTTTCCGCTCACGGATAGCCCGATGTGTCCTGCCGGGAAGACGACTGTCTTCTTGTCCTTGCTTGAAACGAGGTCGTTAAAGACTATGCTCGACGCCGGCGGCACGAGGTGGTCGTTTTCGGCTATCAGGTTCAGAACCGGACACTTTATA
>JAGVLR010000234.1 GCA_020054175.1 Candidatus Dadabacteria bacterium | reverse complement strand
TTCGCCAGGAACTCCGACTTCGCATGGCTCGCCGCCTCGGCCGCTTCCTTGGCCTCCTTCAGCTCGACCTCCGTCTTCTTCCTCTCGGATATGTCCATGAAGCTCCCGAGCACGGCCTGACGCCCGCGGTACTGCACAGAAGTCGTCGTCTCCATAACCCATATATACCCGCCGTCCTTGAGCGCTATCCGGTATTCGTACGGCACGCGGCTCTCGCCCCGGAGCATCCCTATGCTCTTCTGCCTGACATCATCCCTGTCGCCCGGGAAAACCAGCCGCTCGGGGTCTGTCCCCATCAGGTCCTCTCTCGCGTAACCGGTGAACTTCTCGAAGTGCGGGTTCACATACCTGAACTCCCCGTCCTGAACGATAAACACCCCTATCGGCGTCCCCGTCGAAAGCGTCTCGAAAAGCTCCTCGGCCTGCTTCTTCTCGGAGATGTCCATCATCGTCCCGAGAACAGCCTCCCTGCCCATGTATTGTATCGAACGCACGACCTCCATCGCCCACATGACGCTCCCGTCTTTCCTCACGAACCTGTATTCATACGGCGCGTTAAACCCGCCCTTGAGCATCCTGACGGAGTTCGTTCTGACCGCCTGCCTGTCCTCCTCGAAGACGAACGAGAGCGATTCCCGCCCGATCAGCTCCTGCTCCGAAAAGTGCGTGTACTCGCTTATCTGCGGGTTCACGAATTTAAATTCCCCGTCCTGTACGATGTATATGCCGATAGGAGAGCTCGTGGACAGAGTCCTCAGCATCACCTCGACTCTTCTTCTTTCGGTTATGTCGGCGACGCTCCCGAGAACGGCCGGCCTGTCCCCGTACTTTATCGCGGTCACAGTCTCCGTGAGCCATTTCACCTCGCCGTCCTTCCCCAGGATTCTGTATTCGTAGGGCTCCTTCCGCGAGCCTTCGAGCATCTCGCGCGCCCCTTGTTTCGCAATGTCCTTGTCGAGATAGAGCACCATCCTTTCGGCGCCGGTGCCGATAAGCTCCTCTTCCGTAAACCCCGTGTACTCGCAGTACTTCCCGTTCACATACCTTATCTCGCCGTCCTGTACGATGTAGATGCCGACGGGCGAGCTCGACGAGAGCGTCCTCAGCATATCCTCCGTGTGCTTCGCCGACGTGACGTCGGTAAACATGCGGAGGATCGCGTCCCTCCCGCCGTACGAAATGCGCCTCGCGGTCTCCGATATCCAGACAGTCTCCCTGTTCCTGCCTCTTACAATCCTGTAGCTCGCTCTGGCGGCCTCGCCTTCGGGAATCACTGCGAGCGCGTTCTTCCTCTCCTCGGCGTCGTCGGGAACGGCCAGGCCTTCGACGCCCGACCTCCCGAGGACGTCTTCAGACAGCCCCGTTATCTCCGAAAGTCTTTTATTTACATAAACAGCGCCGTCCCTGCCTGTGACGATAATCCCCGCGGGCGAGCCGTCTGAAACCGTATCGTACATCTCGATGGTGGCCCGGAGGCCGCTTACCCTTTCGTCGAGCCTCGCGGCGGCATACTTGCCGCGATCCGTTTCTTCGGCCAGCCTGACTTCTGTTTCCCTCAGCTTCTTTTCTGCAAGGCTCTTCGCGCCGTAGTTCCTCACATAGTCGGCGGCCAGTCCCAGTATCGGCACGAAGAAGGCGAACGCCGTCAGGCAGTATGCATATATCGAATGCTCCTCCGGATAAATGGGCGTCGTCACGGCGACGAACACCTCTCCCGCGAAGAGCGGCATGAGCGCGAGGAGGAAGAAATAGGACATCCTCGTCCTTCCGCGTCTGAAGAAAAACTCGGCGGCGAGAGCGGCCGCTATCACCACTATAAGCGGCGCCAGCTCCCAGGCCTGCGTGAGGTAAGCCTCGCTGTCCGATTGCGGGGCGAACGGCCCCGACTCGGCCATCATGTAAACGAGCGCGATGACGGCTCCCGTGAGCGCGGTGGCGATTATGATTAAGCGTCCCGCCGCCTTTTCGAGGTCGCCCCCGTCCTTCCCCCTGAAGAGCGCGATAACCCCGGCCAGCATGATCCCGGCGGGCAGGAGGCTCACAGCAGTGGTCGATTCCGTTATGAAAAACACCCTGTACGCCCCCTCCCTGAAGAGAAATGAGGCGAAGAGCTGAAAGCAGAATGCGGCGGCCGCGCCGACGAACGAGAGGCCGAGTATGAGCGATACGCGCGCCCTTTCGACTTTGTAATGGAGGATGCAGAGCACTCCGGTGAAGACCGCGAGCGAAATTGTAACGGCCGAAACGATGTTGTAAGCCCTTATGAATTCGAGATAGCTCATCCGGACGTTCGCGCCGAGAAGCGACAGGGCGAACGGCAGGAGGCTCAGGGCTATGACGACCCCGATAAACCCGCTCGGGAAATACTTCTCTCCGGATGCTGAAATTCCGTTTTCCGATTTCATCAAATCTTCCGGCGGGAGCTAAAGAGCGTACCCCTCCCCTTTATCTTATTTACACATCATACTGGCAATAAATATGCCATATTGAAGCACTGCAATCAACTGAAATTATTAGATAAATTTTACAATAAAAGGACGTATCCAGCGTCTCTGAGACATTTTTTGTCAAAAAAGAGCGGAAAGGGTAAATCCGGCTGCCAAATCCCAATACCCGTTTTTCCGCTATTTGAATGCTGATTACGCTTTGTGGCCTCTGGGTTGACTCAATCTTATTATTTGACAAGAAGTTTAGATTTTGATAAGAATAATATAATATTTAAAAATAATCAGGAGGATAGAATGGATTTCGCGAAGACATGCCTCATTCTGCTAACATTAGTCATAAATATTATTCCACTACAATCCGTCTATGCTTGTACAAAGTCTGAGGGGAAAACAGAAAAAGATAAAGAAGTAGCTTCTAAAATGTGTTCTGTATTTAAAAGTATTCCCGATATTCTAATGATGTCCGTCAATGAAAGTATATTGTATGTTGACGTGTCTCGTGATTTTTATAATGCAATGCAACTAGACAAAATTTCTGGAACTAAATTGGTTAAATCATGGATGAATGGCATGAGACAGGAAACTGGAAAAAAGGCTATAACTATCTGGATATATTCAGACAAGATTAAAGTAATTGAAGGTCAAACTTCATGGACAGGTGAAGACGAAGTAGAGTTTCTGAATTAGAGTTTAGTTCTAGCATTCTGGGTTATGGGGATATTATAGATCAAAACAGTCATATTAAATTAAGCCTGAGTTTACTAAGTTTCCGTTCCAAATATTCAGGACGCCTCACTCACACCTCGACGGTTGACACTCGCACCCGCATCCTTTGTCCTGATGGCAGTGGCATTCCCCCGTCTTCCGGTTGAAGTGGCAGCCGCATTTGTTGAGCCCTCCCCCGTGTGCAAATAAGACGGGAGCTCCCCCGGCTGCTTCGCCCAATCCGAACGGCATATCATCCGTGCACGCCTCGACGCCGAAATAATCCTCGGCGGAATCCATGCCCGGCGCATAAAAAACCGGAACGGTAAATATAAAGAACAGGACTACTAAAACATTCCCGTCAGCTTTTATGATACCCCTCCTCTCTAGCGAATATCCCTACCCCCATTCAATCACAACCGCCCGCGGAGGTCAAGCATAATTGCATCTGCAAGCGTCGTCCGCAACCTCCGTCATTGATTCGTTTTTGTTAATTAATTATAATTTCGGGAAAATTAGAGAAAGGGGATGTGGATGAAAAAGCTGTCGATCGCGTACACGCCGGACAGTGACGACGTATTCAACTACTATGCCTGGGAGAAAGGCCGCATATTCACCGGCCCGGCAGGTTACGAGCCCTCGTTTCACAAAAATCACATCATCGACCTAAACCGCGACGCGCTCGAAGAGCGTTTCGACGTAGTCGCAGTCTCCTCGGTTTTCTACCCGCTCGTGGCGGATAAATACTGGGTGCTCTGCGTCGGGAACAGCGTCGGGAGAGATTTCGGCCCGGCCGTCGTTTCGAAGAAATACAAAACCCCTGCGGAGCTTGCAGGAAAGCGCGTCGCCGTCGGCGGCCACCCGACGACAGGCAGCGGCCTCGCGCTCATGTTCTGCCCGGGGATAGAGCTCGTCGAGTTTCCGTTCGACGCCATAGTCGACGCGATACTGAACGACGAAATCGACGCCGGAGTGATGATCCACGAAGAGCTTTTATACTACGAAGAGAAAGGGCTCAACCTGGTGCTCGACCTCGGCGTCGCGTGGAACGAAGACACCGGGCTCCCGCTCCCCGTAGGGCTTAACATCGTCGGCAAACGCCTCGGCATGGAAACGGCGCGCGACGTCGCCACCGCCTGCCAGGATTCCCTTCTCTGGGGCGTCGCACACCAGGAAGAGGTCTACGCCTACGCCAACGGATTCGGCAGGGGCCGCGCGAGGGACCACGTCGAGATGTTCAGGATAGAAGACTTTCTCCGCCTCCCGGACGACGTCAGGAAAGCGATGCGCATAATGTTCGACCGCGTCGCCGCAATGGGTCTCGGGCCGGAAGTCGAATCGTTCGAGATAGTAGAAGGGAGGCTCGCGCCGGAGCGCCTGCGCGTAGCCTGAAACGGATCTCATGGGTATATACCGAATATATAAAGACGATAATGACGCGTCCCGCATCGAGCCGCTGCCGCAGGACTCGCCCTTCTGGGCCGAGGTGAAAACGGCCTCGACCATGTTCCTGAAGGAATTCCCCGTCGGCACTTTTATGGACTGGCACCCCGCGCCGCGAAAGCAGGTCGTCATAATAATCTCCGGTACGCTCGAGCACGGGTTCGAGGACGGAAGCAAACACAGGTTCGGCCCTGGCGACGTGCGCGTGCTCGTGGATACGACGGGACGCGGGCACACCACACGCGTCGTCGGCGACGAGCCACTTCTCGTGGCAGTGATTCCGCTCGGTTGACGCGCTCTGTGGACAGAATCCGAGGAGGAAAATCGAATGATAGAAAGATACATCGACCTTCTGGTATCGCCCATAGCGAGGGTGCTGCAATACGATTACGTCGAGAAGCCGATGAAGCCGCTCGGCACGAACAACACGATGAAAATCGCGCGGGCGTACAACCGCCTCGTCTACGGAAGATATTACGAGCACAGGAAGAACCGGTATATGAATAATTTCGACGAGCTTATACGCGAGAACGGTGGCGCGGCTCCGGCGGCCAATGAAATCAGGGACGGCTGGGCTCTCGACACGTCCGGCACTCTCCCGCACCTGGAACGGCTCCTTCACGATGCCGGCGAGATTATCAGGGAGCACGGAGGCGTAAAGCGTACGGACTATGGAAGGCCGTGGTTTCAGGAAATCCCGGTCGACAATCTCATCGCCGGATATCCGTCTCTCCTCGACTTCCCCACTTCCTCCGAAGTGCTTTCGACGGTCTCCAGACACCTCGGCTTCGTGCCTGTCCTCTCGGCCGCCGTGCCGCACGGGATCAGGTTCAACGAATCCTGGGCGAAGCACGACGACGCCCCGCCGAACTTCTTCAGGGGAAGCCAGCTCTTTCACATCGACTACCACGACAGCCCCATGGCCTACGTGATCGTCCTCCTGAACGATATAAACATGGAGAACGGCCCGTTCTGCTTCCTGCCGGATTCCGCTTCG
>JAGVLR010000219.1 GCA_020054175.1 Candidatus Dadabacteria bacterium | reverse complement strand
GAGCTGATCCAGGGGATTATCGGAGTGAGCGAGACGCTCAAGAAAGCTATGTTCATAGCGGGGCAGGCGGCTTCGTCGCATAGCCCCGTGCTGATAAAGGGCGGCCCGGGGACAGGGAAGCACCTCTTCGCGCAGACGATACACAGGCTCTCGCAGAGGGCGGCGAAGCCGTTCGTCAGGATAGACCATAACAGCGCCGACGAGGGTTCTGTAAAAAGACGCATACTTGGCTACGAGGAGCGCGGTGCGAGGAGCAACGCGCTTTCGCTTTCCATAGGCGCCGTTGAGCTCGCAAGCGAGGGAACGGTATATATAAAGAACGCCCACAGGCTTCCTCTCGATGTGCAGGGTATTTTGCTGAGCATCATACAGAAAGGGGAATTCAAGCGCCCGGGTGGCAGCCGTTTCATAAAAACGAACGTAAGGATTATAGCTGGGGTGGACGGTTCCCTCGACGAGCATCTTCTTAACGGACAGCTTCTCGAAGATCTCTATCACGAGCTCGGCGCGGCGCAGATAGCCCTTCCGCCGCTCAGGGAAAGGAAAGAGGATATACCTCTCCTCGCGCAGTATTTCCTCTCTAAGCACGGGTCGGAAAAACAGCAGGGGACTATTCAGCAGAAGATGCTTGAAAGCTTTTATTCGAGCGACTGGCCGGATAACGTGAGGGGGCTTGAAAACCTTGTACGGGAAACGTTACTGCGGGCCGGGGCGTTGGATATGTGAGCTCGTCCAGAGAAAGCGCATGAACAGTGATTTCGACAATCTCAACCAGGCATTTATATCGGCGTTTAAAAATTATGGCCGAAGGACCTGCTATAAGGTGGGAAAGGACGGACATTATTCGGACGTCCGTTACGAAGAGTTCGAAAAATCGACCCTGCGCCTGGTTAACTATCTAGGCTCCGCCGGGCTCGCACCGGGCGACAGGGTACTGCTGGTCGCCAAAAATTCTCCGGAATGGATGGCGGCTTGTATCGCATCCTTGCTTTGCGGGGCTATCGTGGTCCCGGCGGCCATGTCGGCCAGGCCGGACACGCTCGCCTATATATCCAGGGATTCGAGGGCGTCGATCGTATTCGCCGAGGACGCCGACATTGCAGAAAGCGTTTCGGCAGCGTGCTGCGTCCGTCCGCACGTAGTAGTGATGAACGGTGAGGACGGCGTACAGACGGAGAGCCTCACGGATATATTGAGTAATGCCGAACCCCACGGCGACCCCGAATCGCTTTACAGGAAGGCGGGGGAGCTTCAGCCGGAAAAGAGGGCAGTCATTTTTTACACCGCGCTAGACACCGGGCATCCCCGCGCGGCCGTGTTCAGTCACGGGGGGCTTCTTTCGACGCTTTCGCACGTGTCGGAATGGTTCAGTCTCGACGAGTACGACCTCGGATTCACGACCCTTGGCTGGAGCTATTTCCCGAGCTTTATCGCCGCGTTTCATTATATTCTGTCGGGAGTCGGCAACGCGCTTGCCGGGGGGACTGCCTCCGTATTCGACGATCTTCAGCAGACGAGTCCCACGGTCACGATGACGAGCCCGTTCGCAATCGAGAACATTTACAAAAAGGTAACGGCCGAGCTTAACGAGATGCCGGAGTCGCGCCGGAAGGCGTTCGAGTGGGCGCTCGCGCTCGGCAGGCGTTACCATGCCTCGGAGTCGACGGCCTCGAAGGAGCTCCGCGAAAGATATACGCGGGCCGACATGACTTTCTTCGGCAGGATGAGGGCGATGCTCGGCGGGAGGCTTCACAGGATATACTCGGCCGGCGCGCCGCTGTCGAACGAGCTCGTCGGATATGTCGAAGCTATAGGACTCATGCCGCTTAACGTTTACGCCGTCACCGAGTCGGGGGGCTTCCCGGCCGTGAGCAGCCCGTTTGCAAGGCGGCCCGGTTCCTGCGGCCAGGTGGCCCACGGTTTCCAGATACGAATTTCCGACGAGGGCGAGGTCCTGGTCAGGGGTAAAACTGTGGTAAGGGACTACTGGAACAACCTGCCCGAATCGGAGAGCGTGACGGACGCCGACGGCTGGCTTCACACGGGGGACATAGGGCGTTTCGACCCTGACGGCTATCTCATGCTGACGGGCCACAAGCAGTCTGTCTTCATGCTGTCTTACGGGCGCAAAATCTCCCCGTCCAAAATCGAGAGCAATCTCGCGGAGAGCCCCTACATTTCGCAGGCGGTAATTCTGGGGGAGGGGAAGTCTTACGTATCCGCGCTCATCGTTCCGGACATTGGCGCCATTGCGGCTCGCTATGCGGAAAATAGAGAGGACGGAGGTGCGCCGTCCCGCCTGGACACGTTGAACCCCGAGGTAAAGAACCTTATCGACGAGGCCGTTTCGGATGTGAATTCCTGTCTTAACCTCTGGGAGCGTATAGAGGCCTATACTCTAATAGACAGTGTCGATGAAGCAGACACGGAAGGGCCGGGAAACGGCATTGCGGGCAGAAGGGCCGCTCCTGCTGAGAGATACGCGGCGTATATCGCGGCGATGTATCCGGATACCATTAACATAGGCAAGGCCGACATAACGCAGGTGCAGATAGAACCCGACCAGCTCCGGGACCTCCTCGAAAAGCAGGACATCCTGCAGGCGTGGATGGAGGACGCGGGCATAGGGTTTCTGCTCGACCTCGCCCGTACTAAGAGCATAGACGCCCTCGCGATGATTAATATATGCGAAACAGCGGCCAGCGTCGCCCAGATGCAGAGCGAGGAAAAGCCTGTATCCACGGCGCTGATAGTAGGCGATTCGACATATATATCGCGTATCCTCCCCGACAGCGAGATACAGTTTCAGCGTTACGACCACATCAGGCGTATGCAGCAGGTCGTAATAACGCTGGCTAAAATAGTTGACGGAGTCGTTCTCGGCTACGGCATAGACAGGCACGGCTTTTTAAGGAAGGTTCACAAGCTCGACATTTCCGTCGACGAATCGGCGAATTTTCTTCTCGGGCCGCAGTTTCGTCGCCACGCCGCCATTTCCCGGGAGTGTGACGCTATAGTGTTTTACGTCCCGACAGGGGGCAAGCAGGTCCGCGTGTTCTCAGACGGGCAGATGGTCGCGAGGTATGCGAACGGCAACTGGATAGCCGAGAACATGCCGCGTATAGATCTCACAGTCGACAGGCTCGCGATGGCGAGGAGCTATGATGTCGATCTCCTCAGACGCATATTCAAGTGCGCATTCTTGATGTCCGAAAGAAACCTCGGGGCAATCTTTATAATAGGCGACGCCGCGAGGATACTAAAGAAGTCGGATCCGCCCGAGATAAGTCCCTTCGCGACGATTGCGGATTCCCAGATCAGCAGGCTGACCGACGGCGAGATTATAAATTTCGCCAAGCAGGACGGGGCGACTATCATAGATTCCGCTGAGGGTAAACTGAGAGGATGCATGGTGCTTCTCCGTCCGAGCGCCGAGACGAGGTCCGAAATCGGCATAGGAAAGGGCGCCAGGCATTCGAGCGCTTCGAAAATGAGCGCCGAGGCGGACTGCCTCGCTATAGCGGTTTCCCAGGACGGGCCGATTACAATCTACGACAGGGGAGAGCGGGTGCTCTCGATATAGACATTTATCTATTAAAGAGGCGTTTTAACATTTTTACGATTTTAGAATGCAGGTTGACGCCACTATTGAAACGCGCTAAACTATAGGTAAGGTTGCAGTAGTTCTTGTCTATTCTAGGATATGTACCTGAAAGTGATTTTGAACCACTAGCACAACCCAATTTAAAACAGGAGGTTACACCAGCAATGGCAGAACGTAAAATTGGCACTGTAAAGTGGTTCAATTCTACTAAAGGTTTCGGCTTTATTGAGCTTGAAAACGAAAAAGACGTTTTCGTTCACTACAGCGAAATCAAAGCGACCGGCTTTCGTTCACTCGAAGAAGGCCAGCGTGTAGAGTTCACAGTCGTGAACGGGCAGAAAGGCCCGCAGGCTCAGGATGTAGTACTAGCCTAACGATACCGATTACGGCGCGCCGGGCTTCCGGCGCGCCGTTTCTTTTTTATCCCTTCCAAATCCCCTGCAGTTTACTTTCACTTCAGCGCTTAATGAAACGACCTTATGCTTACGCCGGAGTATCTCTGGTTTCCGGTCAGCTCCGAAAATTCCACCCTGCTGTTTATGTTGGGAATCTCGGGTTTATAGGCCGCGCTCGGGATGGATTTGTCCGAAACCCAGTCTTTTATGAGCGCTATGAACTGGGGCGATTCCGGGCGGTTCTTGTAGGTTATGACCAGCTTCCTCGGGACGGGACGTTTTCCGTCCTCTATCCAGATCTGCCAGTCTATGTCCCTTTGCCGGAAAACGAGCTGCTGGCACATGGTGCCTGAAACCCTGCTCGGCCCGACGTTGACCCCGCTCGTTATGTTCCTGGTGAGCACCTTGAATGTATTGATGAAGAGAAACTCGCTCAGCGCCGGGGCGAACTTGTATTCGTCGGCTAGCTTGTTGAGGGCCTGGTCCACGGTTCCCGGAAGCTCGACCGTGGAATAGTCGTTTTCGGGGATTTCCAGTATAGTCCCCAGGCCGGCATCGTACCAGAACCTGTAGCCGCCCCTGTCGGTTATATAGCTTACGGCGAACTTGTCCGGCTTTGTCAGATACGCCACTGCCTCTGCGTTATACTGTATCTTCTGCCCCGAGCTGATAACCTCGTCGTACATAATATCGGCCTTGAACGAATAGCCCGAACGGCTGCCGAGGTAGTTGCTCATCGACTGGAGCAGTGCGGCGGCTTCGGGGTCTATATTGGCCCCCGATTCATACTGTGCCGAGGCATCCTGGATACTGACCCCCGAAACGAGGATAAAAGTAAGTACGACAAAATGAAACCATGCTTTCAGGCTCCATGCACGGGGTGCTGAAGGCCTGGTATTCGGGTATATGTTCATGGGTTTCCTCCTTTGTTGGACGGGCCGGTCGATAAGTACATCTATATAACCCCCCTCTAACCGTGGAATATAACATATTCCGGAGAAAACGGCATGGGCCGGGGAAGAGCGTTATGGGGCACGGCGAGAGCGTCGAAAACGCGGATTGACATCGGCTCTCCGCGGTGTTTAATATCATGGGGTTTCTGAAATTTCAGGAAATTTCGCCCCAGCGGA
The DNA here is from genome assembly GCA_020054175.1 of Candidatus Dadabacteria bacterium. GTDB lineage: Bacteria > Desulfobacterota_D > UBA1144 > Nemesobacterales > UBA2774 > JADLGH01. The sequence continues at coordinate 3,161 of JAGVLR010000219.1, read as the reverse complement.
TAAACATGGTGTAATATTCCCGTAAATCGGTTATAACCTAATAGTCGGCCGGACATCCCCTATATGTCATTTTTCGATTTCAGCCTCGTTACATTAATTCAGACCGCCGGGTACATAGGCCTCTTTGCGATAATATTCGCCGAGTCCGGGCTTTTCGTGGGCTTTTTTCTGCCGGGGGATTCGCTTCTTTTCACGGCCGGGTTTCTGGCGTCCCAGGGATATTTCGATATAACCGTTTTGATGGCCGTGTGCTTTGTCGCGGCCGTGCTGGGCGATAACTTCGGCTATGCGTTCGGGAAAAAGGTCGGTCCAGCGATATTCAAGAAAGAGGATTCCCTCTTCTTTCACAAAAAGCATCTCGTGCGCGCCCAGGAGTATTATGCAAAATACGGCGGCAAGACCATCATACTGGCGCGTTTCATACCAGTCGTCCGTACTTTCGCGCCCATACTCGCGGGAGTGGGCAAAATGCACTACAGGACTTTCTTCGTATATAACATTATCGGCGCGGTCCTCTGGGCTATTGGGCTTACCGCGCTCGGTTATTACCTCGGCTCTACCATCCCGAATATAGATAAATACCTCCTGCCCATAATCGCGGCCATTATAATCATTTCGATGCTTCCTGCCGTCATTCAAATCGCCAGGGACGGCACCCTGAAAGAGATAATAGAGGCCCTCAAAAAGAGGAGAAAGGCGGGCGTATCCAAGGGAAAGATTTAATCACTCCGAATACTTCCAAATCTTATATATAACCTCAGCGCCCTCCGGATTATGTTTCCTGCATGGAATCGACATTAATTGCCGCTTAGCAGCATATTGACTGCACTTTAAAACAGCCAGATACTTGGGGATATCCATTCGGTCGTGAGAGGAAACCGGATAAGGCCTTCACAACCGTCAATAAGGGGGGAGTCGCCATGAAGCGCTGTTACGTTCTTTTTGCCGCGGTTTTATTTTCTTTGAGCGGATTCGCAGGATCGTCTTACGGGGGATTCACCTTCGTTCCGAACGATATGATGACGACGCCGTTCGGGCCTGCGTACGCCGACATACTGCTCGCCCCCGAGAACTTTCTTCCCTGTGAAGGCGGCCCGTATGCCCTTTGTTACTACTCCGGTCCCGAGCCCATATCCTGCGAAACTACCGAGGACGGGAAATTCGCGAACTGTAAGTGCTTTGAAATACCATACGGGAAATATTTCGTCGATATAAACGCGATACAGAATGTGGACATTTACCTCGAAACCGTGGACGTGTGCGGCGACGACGGGAGCGGCTGCCAGACGACGAATTCCGCCCCGGTCTGCGGTTACATCAATACGGGCACTTTCTTCCCGAACACAGACATGATTTCGACCTTCAGCTTCGATTGCGTGCCCGAAGAGGGCATAGGAGAGACGAACTGCCCGCAGTCGCTTTACGCCGGTTGTATGACGGCGCCCTGTACGAGAACGGGAGAGGACGGGATAGTGGACTGCCTCTGCCCTGCCTACGACGGCCCGTACCAGGTGGGGCTGAATAACCAGGCGTGCACGCTCGGCGATAATCTGATATGGTCCGCCGCGTACAATCCGAACGTTACGGGAACCATACCTGTCCCGCCGCCGGGGGGATGCATCCCGGACGCTCCGGAGTCGCTCGGAGGGTGCCCGCTCATTACATCAAATATTCCGCAGCCGCCTCCGGACGTAGACTGCGCCGAGGTCTGCAGCGAGTACGAGAGCTGTCTTGGGGCGAACGGCGTCCAGGCCGGATTCTCGTGCGACGCCACGCTCTGCACCTCGCGGTGTAACGACGGGGAGCTGGTCGGAGAGGCTTGCTCGGGGCTCAGCGGATGTGATATAACGGAAATAGTAAAGCTCGAGACGGAGGTTGGCTGCAGCTGCTGCGCGAGCCAGATATGCGGGTGCGAGGCGAGCGCCAAAACCGAGCATGCCGTATTCAGGCTCAACGAAAGGCAGAGGAATCTCGGCCTCACGCCGCAGTGCGACGTAAACGGCACGCTCTGCGGAGAAGAGAAGCGAGGTGGAGGCGGCTCGAGCTGCGCGGTTTCAGGGACGGGCGAAAATGCCGATTTCTCGCTATATCTTATAATAATTTCGGGGCTGGCTATGGCGGTTATGCTCCGGAGAAGATTTCAGGTTAAAGCAAACCGGCGTTAAGGTGTTTTCGAGGGAGGTTCTTATGAGAAAATTAATCCTTGCGTTTGTGATCGCCGCCGCGGTGGGTTCGGTGGGTTTGTATCTCGGCACCAGGCCAGTCGTGTGCGATGACTGCAATCAGGGGAAGAAGTGCAACACGTCCTACGACTGCGGCGAGATAGGCATCTGCTACTGCCAGGCGACCTTTGAGGAAGAAGACGGAATGGGGACGTGCTATTTCGAATGATCCGAGCGGCGTTTAAAGCCTCGGCACTTCGGCTATTTGCACCCTTTCGTTAATTCTTCTACCGAAGTGGCGAATCCCCTGAGTGCCGGCGGAACGTCTATGCCGAACAGCATTACGTCGACAGGGTCGAGGTCCTGCTGATAGGCGTTAAAAGTGTCGCCGCTTGCGTAAACGAGCGTGCTTCCGGCGGGGTCGAATCCCTTTAGGGTGCCGCCTGACTGGTTTACAAATGCGACGAAGGATTTCCGTTCCCCTAAGCTTTTCTCTCTCGCTTTACCCGCCCCGGAGTTTGCGGCGCTCAGCTGAAACTGGTCTCCAAGGACCGATTTGACCCCGGCCTTGTCCGTCACGAATATGATTATCCCTCCTCCGCTTTCACCGAAGGATTCGACATTGGTTATCTGATAGAAGAGTGGCGGAGTTAGTTTGCCGGTCCCCGCAGCGCGGCAAGTTAGAAGACCCGTGCCCGCGAAGTCGTCCCTGCCGGGTACGGGAGAGACCGACGGAATAACGATATAACAACCGGCCTCGCATACTAGCTCTTTTGGAATGGATTCCGCCGGATTGTTTTTAGAGGCGGCAATAACGCTGTTTAAAAATCCGGACGTGTTGTCGGATATTTTCTGAACAGTGGTCTTTACATTAAACCCTTCGGTCTGCGCATTGGCGGCCAGCGCGCCGGCGAAAAGTATGAGGACTGCGGGGAGAATCGCTTTAAGCGGACGTTTCATGTGTACGCTCTCCGGTGATATTTATTGATCCCTTAACCT
>JAGVLR010000278.1 GCA_020054175.1 Candidatus Dadabacteria bacterium | reverse complement strand
TGTATTAACGGCGCGGCGGTTAATTTACGCCGCTGCTCGCCATGTCGACGCTTCTTCCCTTCGATTGAAGGAGCGCATTCTGAAGCACCTGGTCGAGCCCGTATATGTCCTTGTGGAAGTTCACAGTTCCGTCGTCGTCGGCCCACGCGGTGAAATAGAGTATGTAGACGGGGAGGGGGGTCTGGAGGTGGAGGGTCCTAGTTTTGCCGCTGTTAATCGCTTTCTCTATGGTGTCGTGGTTCCAATGCGCGTCGGGAGCAAGAACAAACTCCGCAAGCTCGTAAGGCCTTTCGACCCTGATGCACCCGTGGCTGAAATTCCTCTGGGCGCGTTTGAAGTAACCCCTGTTGGGCGTGTCGTGCAGATATACCGCGTGCCTGTTCGGGAAGAGGAACTTTATTCTGCCGAGCGGGTTCGCCGGCCCCGGGTTCTGCCTTAGCCTGTAATTCCCCGAGAGCACTTTCGCTACATACTCTTCCCTGGCCAGAGCTATAGCCTCTTCGTCGGCGCCTTCGGGCTCGCTATACTTGAGCCCCACCGCTTGAATGTTTTTTCTCTTCAAGTAATCAGGGTCGGCCTTAATGTTTGGCGCGATGTCGTCCTTGAATATGCTCGTAGGAATGTTCCAGTATGGGTTGAGCTCGATGTGAGTCATCTCTTCGCTGAATATAGGAGTATTCCACTCCGGTTTTCCGACGACTATTCTCATGTCGAGGAAGTCGCTGTTATTCTCGACGCCGTAGAGGTGGAAATTCGCTATGTTGACCAGAATGAACTTCGTTCCGAGGTTCTGCGGCAGAAGTCGCCACCTCTCCATCGTAAGCTCTATCTGGTTCACCCTCACGCTGGCCGGCACGTTGAGCGACTCGAAGGTCGAATCCCCGACGACGCCGTCCACGTAAAGCCCGTTCCGCTCCTGGTACTTTCTCACCGCCTGATCGAGCGCCTGGTCGAATACGTCGTTCGACAGATCGGCACCGTCGAGCTCGCCCGTTACTGCGAGCCTCTGCTTGAGGGCGGTAACCCTCGGCCCCCGGGCCCCTTTCTGGAGCTTCGGTCCCGGCGGAATGGGCTGCCATCCGCCAGAGGCTTCGAGCTGCCTGTACCTCTCGAGCGCGGTTCTCAATTTTCCATATACGGGATATTTCGGGAAAAGGCCGTTCAGCGTTTCCTTGACGTTGCCGTCCGAAGCCGCCTTCGCCATGAGGTCGCCGAGGTCGATTCGCCTCTCTCCGAATATGAGCTCCATGTCGAGCTGCTCGGGAGTAACCTGACCGTAATAAATGTCGTTTGCATATGTCAGGAATGAATTCGAAAATAGCACGTCCAGCTCGGCGAGGTCCGCCGTGTCGGCCTTGTTCCCGGCCGACTTCACCCTCGCGAGCACGGCTTCCATCTGCGTAAGACCGTAGTCCTCGGGGTTAAGCCCCTCGTAGTAGCCGGCCTTTACAGCCTCGACCAGCTCGTCGGCCTGGCGGGGATTGCCGTTATCGTCTATCCAGACTGCCTCGTAGGCGCGCTTCTGGTAAAATGCAGGCAGGGCTGGGCTTAATCTCATATTCCTGCCACCGGCGGTGATGCTGCGTGCAGCGGCGGAAGCTGTGACCTTCTGGTTTATAGCGCCGCTGAGCCGTTCCTTCCGGGAAGGGTCGTGCACGGCGGTAGGCGGGGTTTCGGGCTCGACAGTCGCCGTCTGCTGGCTGGCCGGTACGCATGCCAGCAGCGCCAGCTTCACCGAAAGCGCAAGTATAAGTACGGAAATCCCTTTTCCGGTTATGTTCCGAAATCTCCCCATCGTTTCATCCTTTAAACCAGACGGCTCAACCAAAGTTAATCTTTATAACCCCGTAAAAGTAATGATAACTGATATTTACGCCGGTGTGAATAAGATTTACGCTCAACCGGCCACGCATTATTATAATGTCAAAGTTATATTTCGGCTATTCGGTATATCAATTCAGGCGTACTTCGGTCATAAAATTTTCGTGTCGGGCGTGAGTTTTAGATCCTTGAAAAGATACCGTTTAATCTTTCGGGTGGTGGTTTTCGGGAATTCTTCGGTCCTTATGGCGAAATGTCTAACCCTCTTGTAAGGCTCGATCCCCGCGTTCGCCGCCCGCACTTCCTCCCTTACGATCTCCCACATATTCTCGGGCGAGCACGGCAAACCCTTCGATTTGAGCCGTGTCTCGGCCTCTTCGAGCGCAGGATATATGAGGGCCTGGATTTCCGAATCGTCGGGGCTGAATACGAGCGCCTCCTCTATCAGAGGCGACTTCGTCAATCTTTCTTCCACTTCCTCCGGGTAAACATTTTTGCCTCCTCTCGTGACTATGACTGATTTCTTTCTGCCTGTGATGTAGAGGTAGCCTTCGTCGTCGAAGTATCCAACATCACCGGTCAGCAGCCAGCCGTCCGGCGTAAGCGTCTCCTCGGTCGCGCTCCGGTTCTTGTAATAACCCTGCATGATGTTGGGCCCTCTGGCGGCGATCTCGCCGACTCCCTCGTCGTTTATATCCCGTATCTCTACCTCGTCGCTCGGTATCACCATACCGATGCTTTCG
>JAGVLR010000276.1 GCA_020054175.1 Candidatus Dadabacteria bacterium | reverse complement strand
GAATCTCCCTATCCTCTGCTGAACCGCTCCGGTAAACGCGCCCTTTTCGTGGCCGAAGAGCTCGCTCTCGACGAGCCCCGCCGAAATGGCTCCGCAGTTGACCTTTACCAGCGGTCTCTCTCTCCTGTGGCTGAGGTTATGAATGGCGCGCGCGATCAGCTCCTTTCCTGTCCCGGTCTCTCCCAGTATAAGAACTGCGGCGTCCGTTGGCGCGACCTTCTCTATATCCAGAAGCAGGTTTTTGAGGAGAGGGCTCTCGCCTATTATCTCCTCGAAGTTGTACTCCGTCTTGATCTCTTCCTGGAGATAAATGTTCTCGGCCTGGAGTCTGTTCTTGAGCTCTTCCACTTCAGCCAAAGCTTTTTTCAACGCTTCAGCCTGTTTCGCGTTATTGATCGCAGTCTCGATCTGCTGGGCGACGAGATCGAGCAGCTTGATCTCGTCCTCGTCGAAATTGTTTTTGTGCAGCGAAGTAATGTGGAGAGTGCCGACGGCCTTACCCTCGAAGAAAATGGGCATGGATAGATAGCTTTTTATATCCGTGTCTCTACCGGCCTGTCCCAGCGCCGTATCCTGATCTATGTCGGCGCAGTGTACGGACTTTTCTTCCAGTATGACTTTCCAAGTGAGTCCCTTCGGGTAGGGGATTCTTCCGGCCCGCTCGATGTACCAGTCGGGGCAGCCTCTATGGGCCCTTATAACCGCTTCGGGTCCTTCGGCCAGATAAATCAGAACGTGCTTCACCTTTTCTATATTCTCGCTCAGTGAATCGACGGCGTTCTCCAGAACTTCCTGGAGATCGATAGATCTGTGAACGCTCCTGGTTACCGTGCCGATAATCGCCTCGTAGCGGTTCTTCCTGGAGAGCTGGGCGAAATTCTCACGCAGGGCTCCCTCGGCGCGCCTGCGTTCTATTCCTGTGCGGAGCGCCAGTATTCCGTACGTCAGGTTCCCGGCCAGCTGCTTCAACATTTTAAGCTTTTCGGAGCTAAAAGCATCGGGTCGTCTGGCGTAGATGTTGAGCGCGCCGAAAGGCGCGGAGCCTGAAATCATAGGTATGCTGACGGCCGATGAATGTCCTCTCCTGAGAGCCTCGTCATGCCACAGGGCGAAGTCCGGGTCTGACAGAATGTCTCTGGATATGGATATCTCTCCAGTACGAATAGCCTTGCCGACTGGTCCGCTGCCTGCCTCGGAATCGTCCCACGAAAGGCCAAGGGTTTCGTGGCGTCCTCTCTCGTAGCCCGCCTCGGCAACGGGCCGTACGGTTTTCTCCCTGTCGTTGTCGGCGAACCCTACCCACGCCATTTCGTATCCGTCGACCTCCACGATTATCCTGCATATCTCGTTGAGTAAAGCGGTTTCGTCCGTGGTCAATATTACAGCCTGCGTACATTCGCTGAGCGCCCTGAGAGCGCGGTTAACCCTGTAGAGCTCCTGCTCCGTCCATCTGCGTTCCCGCCTCTCCTCCGCTTCGCGGAGCGCTCTCCGCACGGAAGGCGCTATCCTCGACAGCCGCTCCTTGAGGACATAATCCACTGCGCCACCCTTAAGGGCTTCGACCGCCACTTCCTCGCCGAGCGTCCCGGATACGAAAATGAAAGGCACGTCGGGGCATCGCTCGCGCGCTATCCCAAGAGCGGAAAGGCCGTCGAAGGAAGGAAGCGTAAAGTCCGTGAGTATGAGGTCGAACCCGCCCTCGTCGATTCGGGCGGCGAAATCGGCTTCGGTTTCGACGCGGGTTACATTGCAAACAATGCCATCGTTTTCGAGCATCGCCCGTATGAGCTCGGCGTCCCGGGGGTCGTCTTCGAGGTGGAGGATGTGTAAAGGACGTTCCATAATGCCATCCGCGTGCCGCTCTGAAAATCGGGTTATCCCCTTTTCATGCTTCCGGGCGGCGGCTCGTTTATTATCGCCCAGAAGACGCCAAGCTCCTTTATGGCATTTACGAACTCGTGAAAGTCGACGGGTTTTACCACGTAAGCGTTCACCCCCAGTTTGTAGCTGTCCACAACGTCCCTCTCTTCGCGCGACGACGTCAGCATCACAACGGGGATAGCTTTCATATTTTCGTCCGATCTGATGCGGCTCAGCACCTCGAGCCCGTCCACCTTGGGCAGCTTCAGGTCGAGCAGAACCACAGCAGGATAGCTGTTCGGGCCGTCGCCGGATTTCCCGCGCTCGTAAAGGTAGCCCAGAGCCTCTTCGCCGTCCCGCGCGAGCACCACTTCATTTGCAAGATTATATTCGGCAAGGGCGGTCAGCGTGAGCTCGACATCCTTGGGATCGTCCTCAACGAGTAAAATGCGGCCCAGCTTATTCATGGCCTGTTCCCTCTGGAGGTCCGGGGAGGGTGAAGTAGATTGTCGCGCCTTTATCGGAAGCGCCCTCCGCCCAGACCCTGCCCCCATGACGGTATATTATACGCTGTACGTGAGCAAGTCCTATTCCCGTGCCTTCGAACTCCTCGGCCCTGTGAAGCCTTTGAAATACCCCGAAGAGTTTATGTGCGTATTTCATATCGAATCCGACACCGTTGTCCCTGACAAAAATTACCAGCTCGTTTGCTTCGCCGCCGGCGTGCCCTATCTCGATCTCGGCCCGCTGCCGCTGCCGCGTGAATTTAACCGCGTTTGAAATAATGTTCATTAACACGAGCTTCAGCATGGAACGATCGCCGGAGACGTCCGGAAGGTTGCCTATGCGCCAGGCTATGTCGCGTCCGTCGGTCTCGCGACTTAGCTCATCGGATATTTCACTTACAAGCTGGTCCAGGCTTACCCGTGATTTTTTAATCTCGGTCCGGCTGGTCCTCGAAAACGCCAGGAGATCGTCGATCAGCTCGCCCATACGCTTCGCCGATTCGAGAATCATCGCTACGTAACGCACGCTCTTTTCATCAAGGTCGGACGACGCGCTTTTCTGGAGGAGCTCGGCATAACCGGCCAGGTGACGGAGAGGCGCACGGAGGTCGTGCGATACGGAGTAGGCGAAGGCTTCGAGCTCCCTGTTTACCTCCCCAAGCTCGTCCGTCCGTTTTATAACCCTCGCCTCGAGCTCTTCGTTCAGCTTTCGGATGCCTTCCTCGGCGCGCTTCCGTTCGGTGATATCGTTATTAGTTTCGAGCACGGAAGCAGGCTGCCCGAGCTCGTCTTTCTGCACTGCCCACCTGCTCGACACGACGACCTGCGTACCGTCTCTCCGGGTATGTACGAGCTCTCCCTCCCAATGACCGCTCCGGACAAGCTGCGCCATTATATCTTCCAGCGGCTCCGGAAATATCGTTTGCAGAAGCTCGTGCGTAACCTTGCCGACGGCCTCGCCGCTCTTCCATCCGTAAAGCTCCTCCGCCCCCCTGTTCCAATACGTGATAAGGCCGGCCTTGTCGCGGACTAAGATCGAGTCGTGCGTCAGATGGAGTAGTCCCGCCTGGTTGTGCAATATTTCCTCGGCATGTTTCCGCTCTTCTATCTCCGCCAGGAGGAGAGTGTTCGATTTTTCGAGCTCCTTCGTCCGTTCCTGAACCCTCGATTCGAGCTCGTCGCGGGCTTTGCTGAGCGCAGTCTCCCTGTCTTTCAGCCTGGAGCTGACGAATCCTGAAACGAATGCGAATATGAAAAAAACGACGACGAAAGGCAGATTCTTGGGATCGTGCGAAAATTGGCCGAAGGGAGGGGTGAAATAATAATCGACCGCCAGCGTGCTGAGCACGACAGTCGTGAATCCCGGTCCCTTTCCCAGGAACCAGGTGCTTCCGATGACGACCCAGACGAAAAAGAAGCTCCGCCAGAAAGGGGTCGAAAACGCCATTTGAAGGAGAAGAGTGAGGACAACAGCCAGCGCCACGAGAATTATGCTTAGCCCGTATCTCCAGAGGATCGATAAAATCAATTCTCGACTCGGGCTCTTTTGCATATGCATCTCATCCTTCGGGGTTATCTCTATGGCGGGTCCCGCCGCCTGACTGAATCTTTAGAGCATGCCTTAACCGAAGGGCTTCCTTGAAGCGTCCCGGCTCCCCGAAAAATAACGATATCCATGGATAAAGTACGCGTCAAGGCCGGCTTCGGGGCCGTTATATTTCCCGGCAGTCGTGATATATCCCGACGCATTCCGAGCCGGCCGGGAGAGGCGGAAATTCCCAAATTTAATAAGCGCAGGAAGTTGCGCGGTTTCGAGCGTGCATAATCCGCGATTTATTCTCTGGCACGGGCATTGCACTCAGTATAGCCGGGCAGATGGGTAGAGGAGGAAATGAATTGCTTAGAATCACGGAGGTTTTCGATGACGGGGAAGAGGTCGTGATGAAGCTGGAAGGCAAGGTGATAGGCGTATGGGTGCCCGATCTGGAGAGCATCTGCCTCTTTCACAGGGACGAGATGAAAAAAGTCGTGGTGCTGGATTTCTCCGGCGTAACGTTCATCGAGGAGAAGGGCCTCAGGATGCTGAAGGATTTAAAGGACGAAAGGGTAAAGATTGTTAACTGCTCTCCGTTCATATATTCGCTGCTGAATAAATTCATAAGTAGAGATAATGAAAGTCGAAACGAGCATTAAGGAGGAAGTAAATGAGATTGAACAACCTTGAGACAGCAAAGCCTCGCGCCAATGCACTGCCCGAGCGGGCTATACGGAAAGAGAGCGGAGTATCCGCCAGGCCAGCCGCAATAGATTGCGCTGAGCGCACCGGTGTTCAGGATTTCAGAGGCCTGACGGACAAGAAGCTTGTCTCCTGTTTTGTCGACACCCGGGACGAGAGGGCTTTTAGCGAGCTTGTCGGCAGGTATGCGGACAAGCTCTACGGAACAGCGCTCAGAATCACGCACAACCCGAGCGCAGCCGAAGACGTGCTGCAGGAGGTGTTTATCATCCTCGTCGAAAAGCTTCACACCTTCAGCTCCGAGTACAAGTTCTCGACCTGGCTATACAGAGTCGCGGCCAACGCAAGCTTCACACATCTCAGATCCGAGAAGAAGCACAAGAACAGCGTGAGCTTCGAGGAATATCTTTCCGGTGCGGAGAACGGTATGGGCGCCGGGGTCGAGCTCAGCTCCCGTGTCCCCGGCTCCGACGAGGCGCTCTCGAGCCGCGAATGGATGGAAAAGATAGAAAGGGCAGTGAGCGAGCTGCCGGCGGCTTACAGGGCCGTCTTTCACCTGAGAGACATAGAGGGGCTTTCGAACGTCGAGGTTGCAGAGATATTGAACCTGACGCTCCCGAACGTCAAATCGAGGATACACAGGGCGAGGCTCGTCCTTAGAAACAAGCTCTCGGATTATTCGAGCAATTAGGAGCGGCGGCCGGTTGGTTATTTGGTTATATAGAAAGAGCCGATATGTAGGCCGCTTCTGAAAATAAAAAACAAGGAGAAGAAAAATGAAAATAGGATTCGTGGGATTGGGAAACATGGGGCAGGCGATGGCTCGCAATCTTTGCAG
>JAGVLR010000237.1 GCA_020054175.1 Candidatus Dadabacteria bacterium | reverse complement strand
CGTACAACTTCTCATTTCTCTTTAACGATATAAGCCTCGAAGGCATTTCGCGGCGGCTTTCGCCCGTTCAGGAATACATTACAGGCCGCATGAACGGTCTCATCTGGCTTACCGGCCGAGGCGGCGAGCTCGGAACGATAAACGGGCCGTTCGAATTCTGGTCTGTCAGCTCACCCAAGGAGCAGAGAACCATCGGAAAGGCGCTTCTCGACCAGCTCGGCGCGAAGGAGAGGCTCATACTCGGCTCCAACCGGAGCTATGATACGGGAGAGATTTCAGGTTATATTAATGACGGCGTAATAACGTTCAAAAAATTAGAGATATCGAATTCCTTCCTGGGCTTTAAAAACCTGTCCATACAGTCCGACCCGATAAGGAACTCGATATCCATAGCCCATCTTGTATCGGTTATAAGGGAGATAGCCCGGAGATCTCAATCGGGCGGCCCGACGATCGAAACCAACTGAGCGAGGAGATGAAATGGAAATATTAAAGCTTGCACATCTTAAGTTTTTGCTTCTGGCAGTCTCTTTTTATGCGGCCTCCTGTGCGACAATAACCGTCAACGTCTATTTCCCGGCGGAAGAGGTGAGAGAGGCGTATTCGAGCCTCGAGCAGGAATTCCTTGAGCAGCCTCCTGCGGAGAAGCCTTCGGGTGAGGCGCCTCCAGCGGCAAAGCCAACGCCCGGCCCGCAGAGCAGGGATAGCTATCCCGATAAGCCCGTACTCTCCGAGCGTAAGGTCATAGCCCTCAAGAAAGAGATATCGCTCGACTTCGGCGAATACGCCTGGGCGCAGGGTAATATCGCCCAGCAGATAACCGAGAAGATAAGAAGCATGCCGGACATGATCCAGGCTTACAAGAGAAGGTCCCAGAGGCTGGCCACGATAAGGCAGATGGTGTCTCAGGGGCTCGTCGCTGAAGGTGATCAGGGCCTCCTGGTTCAGAGTGGCTCGCTCACACCGGAGCAGATTCAGGCCTTTAACGCCGAGAACGCCGACAGGAGCGTGATAATACGCGGCATGGCCAGAGCCATAGTCGAGATCAACAACATCGAGCCCACGCCCGAGAACATCGATAAAGTCCTTCCCGAGGCCGCAAGGCAGTTCGCGAGCGTAAGGCGAAGCGAAAGATAAAAACCCGCCGGGCCCGGACATCCACTCCGGGCCCGCTTTTCTTCCTGAAGACGTCCGCATAGCCGGAATCGGAGAGCGTCCCAAAGAGAATCTCCGGCTCTTCGTTTAATCTCATTCCGCGCAATTTTCACATCTTGAAGTTAAATCCGATTTGCTGTGTAATTATGCAACGGTCTGCGTGTCCTGCGCACAGCCGCTTCCGGAGGATGAATACATGCACACGCGAATAGTCATTTTATGGCTCGTGCTCGCGCTTTACGGAATTTCAGCTCTCCCTTCGGGCGCAAGGGATCTTTTCATAGCAGACATGGAGGTCGATGACGAGATCGTTTTTCAGGGAACCAACAAGATATTCAAGATAGTCGATTTCTTCGACAACAAGTCTCTTAAGGGATTCTTCCCGGATTACACTGAGAATTCGGCGGTATTCGCCAGGGTCGATCTCAGGGGCCTCGGCGTCGTGATCGAATATCCCGCAAATTCCCCTGTTCTTATCTTCAGGGTTCCCGGCACAAAGTTCGAAGTCGTCTTCGATGGGGAAACGCGGGACGAGAGCCAGGACCAATTCGAGGACTGGCTCAAAGGGAACTACGAATCGGTATCCGCGTCCGACGCCAAGCTGACCACCCTTCTTCAGCTCCTGGTCAGGTACTCGCCCGTAGACCCCGTCGCCGGAAATCCTAACAGTCTCCAGACGAGGATGTTTCTGTCCGACTTCGACGCCGGAATAACGGGGCCCTTTATAAGCTCCTCCGGCCGGATCGAAGGTATTAAAAACCAGTTCACGTTCGGAGCCGAGTACGGATTTTTCGACGCCGGCGCGTTCGACGGGCAGGTCGTAAACGTTCCCATAAACTATAAGTGGAATCTCAAGAGCGTGCCGAAGCTCTCTATCATATTCGATCTGCCTGTAACCTTCACGCGGACAGAGAACGCCTGGTCCTACATGGCCTCCTTCGGAACGGGAGTGCAGTTCAGGCCGACCTCGTGGTGGAGCCTTACACCCATGGTAAGGGCGGGCGGCGTAGGGTCGCTCGACGTCGGCGCGCTCGCCGTGCTCGTATCCGGCAGTCTCACGAACTATTTTCACTACAAGATGGGCTCGACTCACCTCGGCTTCGCGACGCTCGGCGGCATATCCACCACCATAGACGGCATAAAAATAAAGGGCTACGATCTTAGCTATGAGCTCACGAACTATGTCCTCAGGAACGGCGCCGACCTTACCCAGAAGCTCGATTTCAACGTCCTCGGCAATCCTGCCGCGTTCAAGCTCTTTTTCAATTTCACGCAGTTCTGGGGCAACGAGCTCTACCTCGACTCCTTTTACGACATGGGCCTCGGCGTAGCGACTGTAAAGAAAATAGCGGACTCCTACGTGAACGCCATAGACTTTTCGTTCAGTTACGCGTCCGGCGTCACGAACGATTACGACTACTACGGCTTTAAGATCACGTGCAGGTTCTGACGTCTCCGAGAAAAGACGCCTGGCTTAAATATGCCGCATCTGCACGGAGGTCTTTTCCCTTAGTGCCCTTTTCCGCGCCGCCGACTTATTAAATGCCCCCGTTTAGCAAGGGGGAATTGATAACCTCTCAAAATCAGGGTTCAATATCCACCATGAGCAAACGCGAAATCGTAATCATCCCGGGAGACGGTATAGGGCCCGAAATTACCGCTGCGGTGGAAAAAATCATAGCGGCATCCGGCGCCGACATAGAATGGATAGAGCATCTGGCCGGCCTTTCGGCGCTCGAACAAGGGCTTCATGTAATGCCGGAAGAAACCATCGAGGCGATAAAGGAGCACAAGGTCGCGCTCAAGGGACCGTGCACGACGCCCATAGGAAAGGGCTTCACGTCGGTCAACGTCCAGCTCCGTAAAATCCTCGACCTCTATGCAGCTGTGAGGCCGGTGAGGAACCTTCCCGGCGTTACGACGCGCTTCAGCGACGTCGATATAGTCATCATCCGCGAGAACACCGAGGGGCTTTACAGCGGCGTCGAAAACGTCGTCACCCCCGGCGTCGTCATGAGCATGAAAGTGGCGACGGAAAAAGCCTGCTCGCGCATATCGCACTGGGCCTTCGAATACGCACGCCACCGTCACAGGAGAAAGGTCACCGTCTTTCACAAGGCGAATATCATGAAAATGACGGACGGCCTCTTCATAAGTAAGTCGAAGGAAGCAAGCCTCGAATATTCCGACATCGGTTACCAGGAGATGATTATCGACGCGGGCTGCATGAAGCTCGTCCAGGACCCTTCGCAGTTCGATATTCTTCTTCTCGAAAATCTCTACGGCGACCTTATCAGCGACCTCTGCGCCGGCCTCGTGGGCGGGCTCGGAGTGGTGCCCGGCGCGAACATAGGCGACAGGGAAGCCGTATTCGAAGCTGTACACGGTTCCGCACCGGACATAGCGGGAAAAAACGTCGCGAATCCCCTCGCGCTTTTGATGTCGGGCGTGATGATGCTGAACCACATCGCCGACACGGAAGGCCGCGAGGAATTCTTCGAATGCGCCGACAGGATAAAGCACTCCTACGACCGGGCGCTCCAGGAAGGCGACAAAACGCGCGACCTCGGCGGCACGCTGAGCACGACCGAATTCGCAGACGCCCTCATCAAGAGGATAGAAGCGGGCAACTAAATTCGGGTCTGCATGTCCGCCACGTGATTCTGATTTTGAAGTTTCGAGAATTTTTTGTGTGGATCAGCGCGAAAAACGGCGGAGATTTTCCCTCATCACCCTTAGAAAATTCCCGCCCATTATTTTTCTTACTCTTTCTTCGGAATAGCCCTTCTCCAGGAAGAAGCCGGCTATTTTAGGAAGGTCCGAAATCTTTCTGAGCCCCTCCGGAAAGTCCTCGATGCGCGCCCCGTCCATATCGCTTCCGAGGCCGACGTGATCCTCGCCGACGAGGCTCACCAGGTAATCCGCATGCGTAAATACGTCTTCGAGTGTCGGCGTTCCCTCGCCTGTCTTGAGGAACTGGTTGTATAACACGAGCCCTACCACTCCTCCCCGCTCGGCTATAGCTGTTATCTGCTCATCCCGGAGGTTTCTCGGGTGGTCGGTGACAGCCCTCGCGTTCGAGTGCGATGCAATCGGTATGAGCCCGGTCAGACCTATCGCCTCCCTGAACCCATTTTCGTTTATGTGGGAGAGGTCGAGCGTTATTCCAAGCCTGTTCATCTCTTCAATGAGCTTTTTCCCTTTTTCAGAGAGGCCTTCGCCAGTATCGTTTCCCGAAGCGTAGATGTTCCTGTCGTTCCAGCATAGCCCTATGATCCGGACGCCCCTATCGTAAAACTCGCCGAGCTTTTCCGGCGATTCCAGAGGGTCCGCACCCTCCATGAGCGTGAGAAATCCTATGCGCGTGCTGTGTTCTATGTCGTCCAGATCTTGGCATGTCTTAACCTGGAACACCTCGTCCGCATGCTCACGGTAAATTTTCTCGTACGTATCGAACTGAGCGAGCGCCGATTCGAGCGTCTTTCCAGGTTTGTGTTTTGGGTGAACGAATATGGTGTTAAATACGAGTTTTACATTCCCTTCCTTAAGCCAGGGGAGGGTTATCATGCAGGGCGATTCGGGGCTTACGAAATCCCTGTCGAAGTAGTTAAGGTGAAATGCGATGTCCTCGTGCGCGTCGAGAATAAAAAAGTCTTTCTGCATAGCTGTATCCATAAGTTTATGTGCGCGGCCGGTCTCGCCGTGCCGCCCGACGTTCTAGGATTGTAGAGATTATAATGCCTGATGATTCGCCCGTATGTTATACGGATTTAGAGTCAGAGATAAAACCCCATGCTTGCGAAGCTGACGACGGAGCCGGTATCCGGTTCCAGCGCCTGGTCGTAGTCGAGTAGAACGCCGCTCTTAGCCTCCATTGTCGCGAGTGCGGCGTATATCGGCGAGAGACCGCATATTTTCCGCCAGTCCTTTTCGGCTTCTATCGACCTGTAAAATCCCTCGGCGTCCATTTTTTCGCCGAAGGCGAGAGACATGAGGTCTCTTTCCCTTATCACTCGGAGCGTGGAGTCGTTGACGCTCTCGCTGTCGCCGAACTTAAGCCCCACGTGCGCCATGTCGGCCCCCGCTATTATGAACGCCCTCTCGCCGAGCCCTGAAACTATCGCACGCATCTCATCGAGGAACTTCGACACCCGTCCGTCTTCGTAAGGAGAGATCCCGTCCATCACCATTCTATGAAAAGAATTGCATAATACGGGCACTATAGAGAAGTCCCGCTCACCGTTCAGCATGTGCTGCAGGAACGCGACCTGAAATTCGATCGAGTGCTCCGCCCGATGCGAAATCTCGCCCTCGTAGAGGTCCCATGTACAGGCAGCCTCCAGCCTCCCGACTATATTCCTGTCCGTCTTCGCCTCGCCGAGAGGGGTTCTGAAATTTTTTCGCGTCAATATGAAAGGGTTGTCAACGGACGCATAGTGTGAGGTTCCGAATATGATAAAGACGTCCGCCGCGCTGTCGGGAAGTGTCTCGTAGGCCCTGGCGTATGACACACCGCCCCGGCTGTAATCGATGTGGGGGGATATTATTCCTTTCAGCTTTCCTTTTCCATTGGCGGTCTTCCCGTTGCCCGACTTTTCCAGGAATGTCCTGAACCATTCTTCCAGCTCCGATGCATCCGCCGGATAGGAGAGCCCCGCGAATTCCGGCTCCCTCACGTCCGACTCCCTGAATTCCCGCTCGATGGCGTCCCTGTAATCCCTGTAGCGCCTGCTGTCGAGAAAAAGCGCCTCGTCGAGCTTCGCGACAAGATTCTCGACATCCTCTTTCCTGACCTCGCCTCCATACTTTTGGGAGAGAATTCCGCAAACGTCATCGACGCTGTTCTCCCCGTTAAAAAGACTGAGGGCGAGAACCGTCCCGGGCGAAACGGCAAGCACGTTGCTTCCGGGGTTCTGAGGGTCCCGGAGGTATATAACCTTCTCACCATCGGCCTCCGACGGAATGGCCTCTATGTATCTCAGCTTCGGATATTCTGTCATCTGTGTGTACCGCCTCGTTTCGGAGCTTTACCCCATCCCCCGCCCCCCGGGGTCTCTATGCCGAGCACGTCTCCCTTTTTTATATCGAGAGTCACCTTAGGGGCTATCTGCATACTCTTGCCGCGCCTCGTGAGTGTGTTCCTGCCCCTTTTCCCGCTATCTCCGCCTTCAATCCCATATGGGGAGTGGGTTCTTCTCTCGGTTATGATCGAGAGCACTGCATCCGTGAGAAACCTGTACTTCCTCACTATCCCGTCTCCGCCCCTGTACCGCCCGACACCACCGCTCCCCCTCCTGACGCTGTACGAATCTATCATCACAGGGAGCTCCCTTTCGAGGGCTTCGATAGGAGTGTTGAGGGTATTCGTCATGTGAGTCTGCACCGCGCTCACGCCGTCTTTCCCGAACCTTCCGCCCATGCCGCCGGCGATAGTCTCGTAATAGGCGAACTTCTTCCCGGTCGCGGGATTCACGCCGCCGAACGTAGTGTTGCTCATAGTCCCGGCGCTCGCCGCGGGGATTCTTTCGGGCGCGGCCTTCGAGAGCGCCCCGAACACAACATCCACGACTCGCTGCGAGGTTTCCGTGTTCCCGCCCACGACTGCAGCCGGGTACTGCGCGTGCAGTATCGATCCTTTCTCGGCAGCGATTCGTATCGCGCGGAGCGGCCCCGAGTTAAGCGGCATCTCCACGGGTGCCATACACTGGAATACGTATACTACAGCCGCTGTCGTAACGCTTAGCGGCGTGTTCACGCACCCCTTCACCATCTTCGACGTGCCGGCAAAGTCAACCGTCGCCCCGCCGCCCTTTATGTCTATAGCAACCCTGATCGGGATGTTCTTCGTGCCTGCCCCGTCGTCGTCGAGAAAGTCAGAAAATTCGTATCTTCCATCGGGAATCCGCCTGATGACCTCCCTAATCATCTTCTCGCTGTACGCAAGGAGCTCGTCGCCTGCTTCCTTTATTTTCCGGAGCGAGTATTTCTCCGCCGCATGGTTCAGCCTCTTCGCCCCGAGCTCCAGCGATCCCAGCTGCGCTCGGAGATCTCCCTCCCTTTCCTCGGGGTCCCTCGTAGCTGAGAGGATTTCATCGAATAGCTTCTTGTTCAGCCTTCCCTTACGGTAAAGCCTCGAAGGCGGAATCAAGAGCCCTTCCTCGTGTATGGAGGTCGAAAGCGGCATGGAGCCGGGAGTAAGGCCGCCGATGTCTGCGTGGTGGGCCCGCGCGGCCACATAAAATTCCAGCTTCCCGCCGATGAATACGGGGGCAATGCAGGTTACATCGGGGAGGTGAGTCCCGCCTTTATAAGGGTCGTTAAGTATGAACACATCGCCGGGCGCGGTATCGGGCTCGTTGATTACGGCCCTCACGGCGAAGCTCATTGATCCCAGATGCACGGGTATGTGGGCGGCCTGGGCTATCATCTCGCCGTCCGTCTTGAATATTGCGCAGGAGAGGTCCCTTCTTTCCTTTATGTTGGGCGAGAAGGCGGCCCGCACGAGGACGACGCCCATTTCCTCGGCTATCGAGCTCAGTATGTTCCTGAATATTTCGAGTTCAAAGGAGCTTAACGGCATGTGAACGACCTGGACAACGCTTCCGGAATTATACCGGGCTTTCGGCAAAAATGGATTATTTGTTCTGAGGCCCGGGAGTAGGGGAGGGGAGCACTTCGAGATTCGAGTATCTGCACGTTCTGGAGTTGTAATACCTTACGAGCATCTTCTCGGCGAGATCCGCTTTAGGGCTCCCGGGGATGATATGGCTCCCATTTTCACACGCCGATACGACTTTCAAAAACGGCAAAGGGGCCTCGCTCCCGGGGGCATAATCCCCCTTCAGGCTCTTTGTAACTGATACCATTGCCGTGCATTTCGCCACCGTCTCGGGCTTAAAACCGCTCTCCCCGTCTATAGCCCTGCACTCCCCCGAGTCGTACGCCTCTCCGCACTCGACCTTCGTCACGGTCCCTTCCACGGCATAGTCCGAGCTTTGGGTAAGCTCCTCCTGAGAGCATGGCCGGGGTATTGCCGAGGATACGCCCGGGGCCGCAGTGACCGCGAGTAAAATGAGAGGTATTATTATTCCGGTTTTCATTCGTATACAAATCTATTTCCCCGCCGGATTTTTGTCAAACGGCGCCGCTGCGGGGACTAAACAATTGCCGGGAGGCGGCTTTACAGCATGCGAATAATGGTGACGGGGGTTTCGGGATTCATTGGTTCACACCTTGCCGAGAGGCTTCTGTCGGGCGGCCACAGCGTCCTCGGCGTGGACTCGTTCCTGGATTTTTATCCCCGGGAAATTAAGGAAAACAACCTGAAATCCCTTCTCGGAAAGCCCGGCTTCGAGTTCGTCGAGGGAGATATTATAGACCTCGATCTCAATGAATTACTGTCCGGCGTCGAGGGCGTATACCACCAGGCCGCTATCGCCGGTGTGAGGACAAGCTGGGGCGGGAGGTTCAGCGAGTACGTAAAGAACAACATCTCCTGTACGCAGCTCCTTCTCGAAGCCGCCAAGGACAAGAACCTCAAAAAATTCGTCTACGCCTCGTCCTCTTCCGTCTACGGCGACGCCGAGGCGTTCCCGACGAGGGAAGACGTTCAGCTGAGGCCCGTCTCCCCCTACGGCGTGACGAAGCTCGCAGGCGAGAACCTCGCGACGCTCTACTACAAAGGCTACGGCGTGCCCGTGGTCTCGCTCAGGTATTTCACGGTCTACGGCCCGCGCCAGCGCCCCGACATGGCCTTTCACAGGTTCATAAGGGCAGCGATAACCGGCGGCTCGATCACTGTCTTCGGCACGGGCGAGCAGACGCGCGACTTCACTTTCGTCACAGACGCGGTCGAAGCCAATCTCAGGGCCTTTTCCGACGGTGTTAACGGCGAGAGCTACAACATCGGCGGCGGTACGCGCATAAAGCTCATAGACGCAATACGCCTCATAGAGGAGATTTCAGGCGCGAAGATAAAAATCGATTACAAGGATTCGGAAAGGGGCGACGCGCGGCACACCTCGGCCGACGTCTCAAAAGCGGAGAGGGATTTTAATTACTCCCCCGTCTTTGGTATTAAGGAAGGGCTGACGGAGCACTACAACTGGCTCCGGGAAAATATCGACCTCTACCTCAAGCTTAATTTATAGCGTCCCGGAGGGTTTCGCCCATCTCGGCCGGGCTCGGGCTGACCCTGACGCCGGCTCTTTCGAGGGCCGCAACCTTATCGCTGGCGCTTCCGGAGCTTCCGGAAATGATAGCGCCGGCGTGGCCCATCCTCTTACCCTTGGGCGCGGTCGAGCCTGCGATGAAGGCGACTACCGGCTTCGTCACGTTACTCTTTATGAACTCGGCCGCTTCTTCCTCGGCGCTTCCGCCGATTTCGCCGATCATGATTATGGCGTCCGTGTCCTTATCTTCCTGGAAGAGTCCGAGAATGTCGATGAAAGTCGAGCCGATTATCGGGTCGCCGCCGATGCCGACGCACGTCGACTGCCCGATCTTGAGGTTAGAAAGCTGCCATACGGCCTCGTAGGTGAGCGTTCCGCTCCGGGATATGATCCCGACGCGCCCGGGCATGTGTATGTAGCCCGGCATGATGCCGACCTTCGCCTCTCCAGGCGTCATTACGCCGGGGCAGTTAGGGCCGATGAGCCTGGATTTTTTTCCCGAGAGATATTTTTTGACCTTTACCATATCCTGAGTCGGGACACCTTCCGTTATGCATATGACGAGCTCGACGCCGGCGTCTATAGCCTCTACCATCGAGTCCATAGCGAAGGCCGCCGGAACGAAGATGAGAGACGTATCCGCCCCCGTTTTCTCGACGGCGTCAGAAACAGAGTCGAATACAGGAAACCCTTCTACTTCGGTGCCCCCCTTGCCGGGCGTAACCCCGCCGACCACGTTCGTGCCGTAGTCCCTGCACTGCGTGGCGTGGAAGAGGCCCGCGCTCCCCGTGATGCCCTGTACGATGACCTTACTGTTCTGGTTGACCAGGATACTCATTGTTTATTCACTCCTCGGGAATAACCTTTCAAATGTGGATTTATCTTAATTCAGCGGAATGGAATCATAACATAGCGAAAAAACCCTTTCAACCCGCCGCCCCACGGCCCAAAACGGTCCTTAAGGACAGTGTAATTATACCTATTCTATGTTCTGTATCTGCTCTCTTATCTTCTCCAGCTCGGAGCGGAGGTCTATCGTAATGTGCGATATCTCGGCGTCCTTGGCCTTGGCCGATATAGTCCCGGCCTCCCTGTTCATCTCCTGGAGGAGAAAATCGAGCTCCCTGCCGACCGATCCGCCGTCCTTTATAGTCTGCCGGAACTTCGCCGTGTGGGCGTTCAGCCTGACGATTTCCTCGGTTATGTCGCTCCTTTCGGTCAGAAATGCGGCTTCCTGGTAGAGCTTGCCCTCGTCTACCTGCACATCTTCGAGGGCTTTCGAAATCCTTTCCTTGAGCTTCGCCGAGGCCGTTTTCATGAAATCTTTTCTCTTGTTCTGTATGGAACGCGTAAGACGCTCTATCTTGCCTATTCTCCGGACGAGGTCATTTTCGAGCTTTTTTCCCTCGGAAACCCTGGCGGAGTCGAGCTTCTTGATGGCGCCTATGAGCGCGCCCTCTATACTCTTTACGTCCTTCGCGTCGGGCCGGATTTTCGGCTGCGGGGAGAATATCTCCCTCAACGCGAGAAAGTGGTCGAGACGAATATCCTCTTTAATCCCCAGCTCCTTTTCCAGCTTTTCGAGGTTCTTTCTGAACTGTTTCGCGAGATCGATGTTGAGAGACGGCGCGCCGTTCTGCACCCCTTCGAGCGAAACGGTTATCCTCACCTTACCCCTGTGAAGGAGCTTCCTTACGATGTCAGACAGCTCGGGTTCTATGGCCGACAGCGCATCTGGGAGCTGTATCTTAACGTCGAGATACCTGTGATTCTCCGAGCGCGCCTCTATCGCCACCTTGCCGTACCCGGTGTCCGCCGAGCTCTTTCCAAATCCCGTCATGCTCTTCATCGCCTGTATTCCTCTTTGAGCTGTTTCGAATATTCGTTTCTTAGCTTCTTAAAAAGGTCCATCGTCTCGGCGTTCCTGTAATCGGGGTAGGTCCAGTCGAGAGTTTTCCATTCGTCGTTAACATACATAAGAGTTAAATCGGCGTAAACCCCGCCGCCGAGATACGGACGGTGAGAAAACCCCTTCCCCGTGGCGAGTATCAGGTGCTCCTCGGCTATATACCCGGGGTCCAGGTTTATCGTCCTCCCGCCGCCGTATGAAAATACCTTTTCCACCTCGTTTGTAAATATCTTTACATCCCTTATGGTCTCGCGGGGGATGAGCCGCTTATAAGCGGTAAATACGCGCAGCAACCCCTTTCCCATCTCCTCCTCATAATAACTCGTGCCGTCGAACGGGCAGGGGGCGCTCCTGTACGCCTCCTCGCCAAGCTCCCGGGCAAGCTCCTCCATGCACTCCTCCACCTTCGCGCCGGGGGTGTGTATTATCCCCACGATGAGCCTGACAGGTTTTGGCTGATTGAGACTGCTCATGTAATGTTGCCGCTCGGAAAGGGATGTTTCACAAACGCCCGGAGCTCTCAAATTGTGAGCCCTTCACCGCTTTCCCAAGGAGTATACCGGAGCGCCTTCTCTTTATAAAAGTGCCGATTCCGGTGCGGCGCATATTTCCTTAACCAAATATTTCTTGATATATCCGCCGCGACTACTTATTCTAATTGTCGGAATTACGCAACAATAAAAGAGCGGTATATGCAGAGCTTCAGAAATCACGTCGCTGTTTTAATCGTATTCATGGCGCTTCTCTCGTGCGCAGGGAAGCCCGAGCCCATAATCCCCGAGAGAAAGGCCATAGAGCCTTCCCCGACGAAGGTGGTCGAGGAATTTCTCAAAGCCATAAAGGACGAGAAGTTCGAGAAGGCCTTTCAATATGTATACGCGCCTTACTCCGACAAACAAGGCTACGTCATACAGATGCAGAATACGGTAAAAGACAATCAGCTCACAATTCTGAATTACCGCATTCTCGGGACACAGATATTCGACAGGACGGCCATAGTCGTCGTCGAGCTCAACCAGAAAGTAAAATCACCGCAGACCGGCCAGATAGTCGAGCTGCTTCAGAACAGTCAGTACGACCTCGGCCTCTTCGACGAAAAATGGAAAATAACCTCCGGAAACTGCATCAAGAATTGTCTCGAGATGCCGCAGAAACCGCCGACGCAACAGAATGCACCGATACAGCAGAATGCACCAACAATACAGGAGCAGCCGGCCAGCTGATGTTAAAAGTTTCCGTAATGGGCGCAGCGGGGAGAATGGGGCAGAGAATTCTATATTTTTTAAGCCGTGACGAATCCATCAAGATAGTCGGAGCAAGGGAGATCAAGGGCCATCCCGCGCTCGGGAAGGACGCCGGCATCGTGGCCGGCATAGGAAAGCTCGGCGTTAAGGTCACAGCCGACATGGACGAATCCTCCTCGAAGGCGGACGTTATCGTCGATTTCACCGCTCCCAAGCCCACGCTCGAAAACGCCAGGTATGCGGCCTCGAACGGCAAGGCAATGGTTATAGGAACGACGGGGTTCACGGACGACGAGCAGGAGAAGCTTGAAAAACTGTCGCGGAAATTTCCATGCGTAATCGCTCCCAATATGAGCGTCGGCGTAAACGTCGTTTTCGAGATCACGAAGCTCCTCGCGAAGGCGCTCGGCGACGAATACGACGTCGAAATAGTCGAGGCCCATCATAAGCACAAGCTCGATTCCCCGAGCGGCACCGCAATAATGCTGGGCAGGGCCGCCGCCGAAGGGCTCGGCAGGGATTTCGACGAATCCGCAAGATACGAAAGATACGGGAGAATAGGGGAGCGCAGACAGAACGAGATAGGCATTCAATCTATTCGCGGCGGCGACGTCGCGGGCGAGCATACGGTTATGTTTCTCGGCGACGGCGAAAGGATCGAGCTCATACACCGCGCGCAGAACAGAGACAACTTCGCAAAGGGAGTAGTCAGGGCTGTAAAATGGGTTTACGGAAAGCCGCCCGGCCCCTATACCATGAAGGACGTCCTCGGCCTCTAAAGAGCGCGGCCGGGCCTACCGGCGGACGGCATCCCTCCGCATCCATGTTCAGATTCGAGATACTCAAAAAGGAATCACGCTCCGGCGCAAGGCTGGGACGCATCCACACGCCGCACGGCACAGTGGACACGCCCGCTTTCATGCCCGTCGCGACGCAGGCCACAGTCAAGAGCCTTTCCCCCGGGGAAGTCGAATCACTCGGGTTTCAGATGCTCATAGCCAACGCCTACCACATGTACCTCCGCCCCGGGCACGAGGTCATAAAAAAACTCGGCGGGCTTCACGAGTTCATGTCGTGGAAACACCCGATAACGACCGACAGCGGCGGCTTTCAGGCGTTAAGCCTCTCGAAAACTCGTAAGATAAAAGAAGAAGGCATAATATTCCAGTCTCACCTCGACGGCAGCAGGCACCTCCTCACGCCTGAAAAATGCGTCGAGATACAGGAATCCCTCGGCGTCGATATAATGATGTGCCTCGACGAATGCCCCCCTTATCCCTCGACCGATAAATATATGAAAAAGTCCGTCGAGCTTACAACCAAATGGGCGGGGCTATGCAACAATGCCAGGAAAAGGCCGGAATCCGCTCTCTTCGGCATAGTCCAGGGCGGCATTTATCCCGAGATGAGGCGCCTTTCGGCGGAAGGCCTCACCGAAATCGGCTTCGACGGCTACGCCCTCGGCGGGCTCGGCATCGGCGAGGACCCGGAGGCAACATACGACATCACGGAATCGACGCTCCCCCATCTGCCGCCCGAAAGCCCGCGTTATCTAATGGGAATAGGGAGGCCCGAAGATATAGTCACGGCTGTCCATACGGGCGTCGACCTCTTCGACTGCGTGATCCCCACGCGAAACGCCAGAAACGGCACTCTCTTTACAAGTCACGGAAAACTGGTTATAAAAAATGCCCGATATGCGGAGGACGGGAGGCCTGTCGACGAACGCTGCGGATGCTACACGTGCAGAAATTTCTCGAGGGCATATCTGAGGCACCTTTACATGGCGAGGGAAACCCTCGTTTTACGACTCCTTACGATTCATAATCTCAACTACTACGGACAACTGATGAAAGAAATCAGAGAAAGCATAGCCCAGGACGATTTCCCTGTTTTCGCAAGTCGGGTAAAATCCCTCGGAGGTGAATAATTTGCAAAAGAAATATATCGCTATAATAACCTTGTCTTTGATGTCCATGGGCGGCTGCCAGGCCCCGGGCGGCGAGGCGGGCGGCGCAGGAGCGTTCGCCGGCTTTCTCCCTCTGGTACTGATTTTCGTTCTGTTCTATTTCCTCATACTAAGGCCTCAGCAAAAGCAGGGCCGGAAGAGATCGGAAATGCTGAAGAGCCTCAAACGCGGCGACAACATAATCACGTCGGGCGGCGTCTACGGGAAAATCGTCAGCGTTGCCGACGATGTAATGACTATAGAAATATCCAAAGGCGTGAACATCCGCATAGCCCGTTCGGGCATCGCCGGTCTTCAGCCTTCTGAAATTGCTGAGGCGAAGGAGGATAAGTCGGGCAAATGAGAGCTTCCAAGGGCTGGATTATCACAATACTGGTCGTTACGGTTTTATCCCTGCTCCTTCTTCTTCCGAGCGTGGTGGGCGATTCGCTCCCGAAATGGTGGGGCAGGATCTTCCCCGACAGGGGCATTAATCTCGGACTCGATCTCAGGGGAGGCATATTCCTTCTCGTCGGCGTCGATACGGACGCGGCAATAGTCCACGAGCTTTCGAGCATAAGGGACTTCATGAACCAGGAGCTCAAGAACGATCAGATACTCGTCAAGGACACGCAGCTCAAGGGCAGCACTCTGACGCTCCAGTTCTATTCCCAGGCCGACCTCGACAAGGCCCGGACACTCGCCAACGAAAATTTCACCGACAGGGCTGACATAAGCGCGAGCGATCTTTCTCTATCGTTCACGCTGAGGGCGGCCTACGTCCGCGACGCCGAGGTAAAGGCGATAGACCAGGTCCGCCAGGTCATAGAAAACAGGATACAGGAACTCGGCCTCGTCGAGCCTTCCATACAAAAAGCCGGCGCCGACAGGGTGCTCATTCAGGTCCCGGGCGCAACCGAAAGGGACAGGCAGAGGGTCATCGACATTATCAAGCGCTCCGCGGTCCTCGAATTCAAGATAGTGAAAGACACCGGGGCTTCCGAGGATACACTCCTCGCCAAATACGGCGTGTCGAAGCCCGAAGACCTCGCGGCCCAGCAGCTTGTGCTCCTGCCCGGCGACACCGGAGTGGAGAACGAAAAATTCTTCATAGCGTCGGTGGAATCGCCGGTAACCGGGGAATCTCTTTCCGATGCAAGGCTCACCTTCGACGAATTCGGCCGCCCGGCCGTCAGCTTCAGCTTCAAGGGAGCCGGAGCCAGCAGGTTTGGGGAGCTCACTGAAAGCAGCATCGGGCAGCGACTCGCCATAGTACTCGACGGCACCATAAAATCTGCCCCGACCATTCAGGACAGGATCTCGACCCAGGGAAGGATAACAGGCAAGTTCACAAGCGAAGAGGCAAACGATCTCGCGCTCGTTCTTCGTTCGGGCGCCCTGCCAGTACCCGTCACCGTCGAACAGGAAAGAACTGTCGGACCGTCACTCGGAAAGGACTCCATTGAAAGCGGTATGAATTCGGTGATTCTGGGCGGCGTGCTCGTATTAATTTTCATGATTGCCTTCTTTAAAGTACAGGGCGTCGTCGCGGTTATAGCCCTCGGGCTCAACATGCTGTTTATAATGGGGTTCTTTTCGGCGTTCGGAGTAACCCTCACTCTGCCGGGCATAGCGGGACTCGTGCTCACCATGGGCATGGCTATCGACGGCAACATAGTCATACTCGAACGAATAAAAGAGGAGCTGCGAGCGGGTAAATCTCCTATCGCGGCTATCGACGCCGGGTTCGAGAGGTCGTTCTGGACGATTCTCGACGCGAACCTGACGACGCTCATTACGGCTCTCATACTTTTCTGGTTTGGCTCCGGCCCCGTAAAAGGCTTCGCGGCGACCCTTTCGATAGGTATCATTTCGACGGTCTTCAGCAACGTAGTCATTGCGAGGGTGATAACGGACTATATCTACCAGAACAAGAAAATCATAAAGCTGAGCATTTGAAGAGAACCCAGGAGGGGGCAAGGACTTGGATTTAATCAGACCTAATACAAAAATAGATTTTGTGAAGATGATGAAGCCTGTCTCCATCGTTTCGGTGGTGCTGGTTCTCATTTCAATAGGCTCGCTTATCTATCACAAGGGGCCGAGCTGGGGCGTGGAATTCACGGGCGGCACTGAAATACAGATAAAGCTGACGAAAGACGTGAGCTCCGAAGATCTAACGGATGCGCTCGAAGCCGCCGGCTACCCGACACAGGTCGTCCAGCGCGTCGGACTCGAGAGCGACCGCGAATACCTGATAAGATTCACGTCCGAAGTCGTCCAGTTCGACCAGATACAGAATTTCCAGACCAGCCTCGAGAACCTGATACAGACTAATCCCGTATTCGAGGGCGGCTCGATATTGAGGGTTGACTACATAGGCCCCAACGTCGGAAGCGAGCTCGTTACGAAAGCCATACTGGCGATTCTCCTCGGCTGCGTAGGAATCCTGATTTACATCATGCTCCGGTTCGAGTTCGCCTTCGCTCTTGGCGCTGTAATAGCGCTCATGCACGATGCCATGGTAACGGTAGGCGCCTTGTCGCTTCTCGACAAGGAGTTCACGCTCACGGTCATCGCGGCGCTCCTGACGATCGTCGGATATTCGGTAAACGATACCGTCGTCATATTCGACAGGATAAGGGAGAACATGAAAAAAGGCGTCGGCACGAGCTTCACCGATACCGTCAATATTTCCATCAACCAGACCTTGTCGAGAACGATCCTTATCAACTTGAGCATGTTCCTCGTTCTCCTGCCGCTCTACTTCATAGGAGGCACGGTCATACACGATTTCGCCTTCGCGATGATAATCGGCTGCGTCGCCGGCTCGTATTCGACGATATTCATAGCGAGCGCTATAGTTATACAGTGGAGGAAATGGAAAGGTCTTCCGGTCTGATCAGGGCCCGTTAACCCCGGCCCAGCTCTTTTACGACTTCTTCCACTGCGGGAACCCGTCCGGCGCTCACGGTCTTGCCGTTCACGATAACCGCCGGAATCGGCTCCCAGAGTAAAAGGGTTTTTACGGATGGCAAGAGAGGCCGGCCGTGTGCAAAAATTTCCTTTAAAACCTTGGGCATGACGTATATATAATCCTTGGGCTCGATCTGTATTATCTCGACTTCATCTTCACCGAATCTTTCCCTGATTTCCCTGTGAAGCCTTCCGCACTCCTCGGCGTTTGTTCTTATGTGTCCGTATGATGGGTCCCTTTTTGCGTACTCCCCCATCCCTCCCGAGCAGCATATGCAGCCGCCTCCCGAGTCGTTTTCTCTCACTATAATAACGGACGAATGATCAGTCACCGACGGCCTCCTCGTCTGCAAGCTTCCCTTGGTCTTTCTCGATGTAGAGTTTTTTTATCCATACCCGAATCGAGTCGATTATTATAATGATCGCACAGAGCATCATTACAGCCGTAAAGGCTATGTTCACGTATCCCTGATGCACGAACCCTTCCTTCTTCGTCATCGGGAGGAAATTGTCTATAATGTTCATCCACGCCGCCGAGAGCGTGGTCGCCATCACGAACGCCAT
>JAGVLR010000251.1 GCA_020054175.1 Candidatus Dadabacteria bacterium | reverse complement strand
GTCGATTATACGTATGCCGAACTCGGGGCAGGCCTTATACACGGGATTGATGTGCCCTCCGGCGAGGGAGAATATATCCGTTACGCCGAGCTCGTGAAGCGTTCTCGCCACGAGACGGCCGCCTTCTGATCTGGCCATTGCCCTACCTCCGTTATCTATACTTTTACACCTTTGAAAATCCCAAAGCAAATAAAAAATACCGCCCCGCGTGGCCCTGGACCGGGCGCCGATTTTTCGGCTTTGAATCCGATATGTGTTAGAATAAGCTTCAAAATTCAAGGAGGGAGATATATGTCTGACGAGGGACACCCGCAGGGAGCGGGACAGGACCAGGA
The DNA here is from genome assembly GCA_020054175.1 of Candidatus Dadabacteria bacterium. Taxonomy (GTDB): domain Bacteria; phylum Desulfobacterota_D; class UBA1144; order Nemesobacterales; family UBA2774; genus JADLGH01. The sequence goes on along the minus strand of JAGVLR010000251.1, from coordinate 6,471 downwards.
GCTGAGTCAGCTCCAGAGCTCGATACTCATGGCCTTTAATCTCGGGGTTTCGTATAACCAGCAGTCGGGCGGCATTCAGAGCATAACGGAAGTCGCGGGGGAGCTCGGGCATACGATATACACGAACCTGGCGCAGGTCTACGGGAACAGGCTTCAGGACGATTTCCTGAGGGCCAATACGGAATATTTTCTTCAGATCGCCCTTCTCGGGTACATCATACCTTCCGTATGCGCTTATGAAGAGGACTTCAAGAACAGGCTGCTATCTCTAATAGAACTGAGAGCGCTGAAGACACAGCAGCAGATGGCAGGACAGGGCGGACCGGTCGGCGGCTCGATAATCACCCCCTGAGGCTCCGAAAATGAAAACGAGAAACGTGCCCCTAGGCGGGCGGGACAGCGTAAAGGTAGCCGTGGTGCAGGCGTCGCCCGTCTTCATGGACAGGGAAAGGACCGTCGAGAAGGCGTGCGCCCTCATAAGGGAGGCCGGGAGAAACAGGGCAGAGCTGGTCACGTTCTCCGAAGCATTTATTCCCGTATACCCGGCTTATTATACTGTCGGATACGAGACTCCCGCACACGAGTGGACGGATTACATGATAGCCCTTCAGGATAACTCGATCTCCATACCGGGCGAGGACACGAGGGCGCTCGGGGAGGCGGCGAGGGAGGCTGGCGCACATGTCGTCATGGGATGCAACGAGCTCGACGACAGGCCGGGGAGCCGGACAGTTTACAATACGCTCCTCTTCATCGGCAAGAATGGTGAAGTTCTAGGGCGGCACAGGAAAACTATGCCGACCTATACAGAAAGACTCTACTGGGGAAAGGGGGACGGAAGCGACATAAGGGTTTTCGATACGGACATTGGACGAATCGGCGGGCTCATATGCTGGGAGAATCACATGACGCTCCTTCGGGCGGCGATGATTCACAGGGGCGAGGACTTTCATATAGCTGTCTGGCCGGGGAACTGGAAAAGGGGGACCGACAGCCTCCTCGACCCGGACACGAGCCCGGGCGGAGCGATGTGCAATCTCCAGTCGCTCATAAAAGTCCACGCTTTCGAGGCCGGGGCGTTCGTTTTGAGCGGGTGTGGATACCTGGATTCGGACGATTTCCCGGAGAAATGGCATTACATAAGGGACGGAAATCACATAAATTACGAATGGGCCTGCGGCGGAAGCTCGATCGTGAATCCCGCAGGCAGGTATCTGGCCGAGCCCAACTTCGAGAAGGACGCTATACTCTACGCCGAGTGCCATGCGAACCAGATAAAGGCGGTGAAGGCCGTATTCGATTCGCTCGGGCACTATTCGAGGTGGGACATTGCGAGGCTCGAGCTCAGAAGCGAGGCGTGGGGGCCGGAAGTTCCGATGGGGAACAACCAGGCACCGGCAGAGCTTCCGAACGGCGAGCTGAGAAGGATCTCGGAGAAATACGAGATTGGGATAGAGAACCTCGAAGCGCTTCTCGAAGAGCTGAACGCGCTCAGTGCCGCTGGCAGACGCGGCGAATAGCGGGACTTCCAACTCACATATACCGTGCTCCTCTTCTGGCTGCGCGGCTACCGGAACATCCCGCACTTGCGGGCATTTTTACGCAGGAAATCCGGGATTACCGAACATTTCTCTTCTTGACATTACTATCGAATCGTTATATAAACCAATTGCAAGGGAGAAAACCGAGGGCCATGCAAAGGAGGGCGGGTGATGAATTTCAGGGATGAGTACGGGGAGTACTCGGCTCAGGAGGCCGTGGATGCGATTCTGGTTATCCTGAGAAAAAGCGGGGTGGAGATAGACGACAAGAGCTTCACCTGGACACTCGTCGGGGCCCTCTTCGAAAAAGGCGTCATACCGCGTAAGGAATTCGAGCGGATTTACTACTCTTTAAAGAACCATGAGAACGACTCGGACAACTTAAAAAAGAAGGCTATTTAGCTGTTCCTGTCGGATAATTCTTCCATTTTCGAAACTAGTGGTGATCCCAGAAGTAAGTACAGCGCCAACATCGCCGCATCGGTTTCCTGCGCACGTTGTGCGTAAATCCCCCTATACCCCTCCGGCTTCGCAAGGCTTCGCCGTGACAGGCCTTTTCCAAGGGGGGATGAAAAGCAAAAAGACGGGATTGCCGCGGTCGCGGAAGGCGCTCCCTCGCAATGACGGATTAAGGATATGGATTCCCGATTAAAGCACTCGGGAATGACAGAAGTGAGGAGATTCCTCGCGCGCTCGAAATCGTTGGGAATGACAACCTTAAAACTAAATCCCCCCATACCCCCCTTTTTCTAAGGGGGGGTTAAAAAGCAAAAGGTAATAAGCGCGCGGCGATGATAATGCATGGATATGCTACGTCGGATTCGTGCGGACGTTGTCCGCTTCTTTCATAGCCGCTGCAAGGGCAGTTTCGATGATCGTGCGAATTTCGGCCATCCTCTCTTCGCTCCGTGCCTCGAACCTGAGAACGAGCGCGGGCTGCGTATTCGAAGCCCTGATCAGCCCCCACCCGTCGGGGAATTCTATCCTCGCACCGTCTATGTCGATTACCTTATACTCCTTTCCGAGCTTCTCCTTCACGAGCGCTACGACGGGGAATTTTATCGCCTCGGGGCAGTCGACCCTTATCTCGGGTGTGGAGACGGCCGGGGGCACGCCTTCCAGGAGCTGCGGGATGGTCTTTCCTGTTGCGGATATTATTTCGAGCAGACGAAGGGCGGCGTAAAGGGCGTCGTCGTATCCGAAGAACTTGTCGGCAAAGAACACATGCCCGCTCATCTCGCCCGCGAGCGCCGCGCCGTCCGTTTTCATCTTGTTCTTGATCAGCGAGTGCCCCGTTTTCCACATGACCGGCTTTCCGCCGGCCTCTGCGATTCCCTCGAAGAGGCGGTTCGAGCATTTTACGTCGCCTATGATTTCGGCTCCCTTCTTTCTCGAGAGGACGTCTCTCGCATATATGAGGACGAGCATGTCGCCCCACACTATGCGGCCCTCCCCGTCTATGACGCCGACCCTGTCGCCGTCGCCGTCAAATCCTATCCCAAGCTGAAAACCTTCGCGAGAGACTATTTCTGCTAGCTCGGCGACGTTTTCCTCGACTGTAGGATCCGGGTGGTGATTCGGGAATGTGCCGTCCGGTGTGACGTAGAGCTCTTTGATGTCGCAGCCGAACTCCCTGAACATCCGCGGCCCTATCATCCCGACCATGCCGTTCCCGTAATCGACGGCTACGCGGAGGCCCGGCTTTATCTCGATATTGGATTTTAAGAATAGGGCGTATTTTTCTTCGACGGAGGTTTCCGTAGCAGTGCCGGTCCCCTTGTGAAATTCGCCCTTCTCGGCGATTTTCCTTATCTCCTGGATCTGCTCGCCGAAGATGGAGTCTTTGCCCCGGCAGAGCTTTATGCCGTTATATTCCCCTGGATTGTGGCTTGCCGTTATCATGACGCCGCCGTCGACGTCGAGGTTGTAGAGTGAAAAGTAAAGCATTGGCGTCGTCACCATGCCGATGTCTACGACGTCGATACCGGTGGAGGTGATGCCCTTTGTCATGGCGCGGGCATAGTCGGGCGAGCTGAGCCTGCAGTCGCGGCCGAGCGAAACTACCCTGGCGCCGTAATCCTTCACGTAAGTGCCGAAAGCCTTTCCTATGGTTTCATAGACCTCTTCGTCGAGATCGGCGTCGACTATGCCTCTTATGTCGTATTCACGGAATATCCCGGAATTGATGGTTTTCATTAAGCGCACCTTGTAGCTCTCTGAGGGTTAAAATACTATCGCCTATAATTATTGAAAGGCAAGAATCTGTCCGAAGGATGCGCCAGGTTTTATACGCTGAAGCAAGCCGCGGCACTATGAATTAAAAGAACCGCCGGTAACGGCGTATTTCTCCTGCGTTTCTTGACATTGACAGGCCGCCTTATATTCTTGTCTCGATGATTTTCCCAACATTTTCCGAGTTCCGAAAGAAGCTCGAAAAGGGCAATCTCGTTCCCGTATGGAGGGAGGTTCTCGCCGATTTCGACACCCCTGTCTCGGCCTTCAAGAAGATAGAGACGGGCAGCTTCGCTTTCCTTCTCGAAAGCGTGGAGGGCGGCGAGAAATGGGGAAGATACAGCTTTCTCGGGGCCGAGCCGTCCGTGATTATAAGATCGCGGGGACAGGACATAGAGATCATAGAGGACGGCGTAACCACGAAAAGGCAGGGCGATCCGTTAGGCGCCTTGAGGGAGCTGTTGTCCCGCTACAGACCGGTGGTCGAGGAGGAGCTTCCGAGGTTTCACGGCGGCGCCGTGGGGTATTTCTGTTACGACATTGTGAGGTTCTTCGAGGACCTGCCGGAGCATAAAAAAGACGAGCTCGGGCTCTGGGACTCGCTTTTCATGATCACGGACTCGGTGCTCGTATTCGACAACATCAATCATAAGATCAAAATCATATGTAACGCGTTCGTCCCCGACAAAGAGAAAGCCGAGGACGCCTACAACGCCGCGCTGGAAAAAATAGACACGATCATCGGGCGGCTTAGAAAACCTTCGGGCGACTATTACGAGAAGAACGGAAAGGCCGGCGGGGATGGGGCCACGGAGCTGGTATCTAACTTCAGGCCGGAGGATTACAGGGAAGCTGTAAAGAAAACCAAGGAATACATAAACGCCGGTGACATAATACAGGCCGTCATCTCCCAGAGGTGGAAGACGAAGCTCGAAGTTGACGAGTTCGACCTCTACAGGGCGCTCAGGGTTTTGAACCCCTCGCCCTATATGTTCTACCTGAAAACGGATTCCGAAACGCTCGTCGGCTCGTCGCCCGAGGTTATGGTGAGAGTCGAGGACGGGCGCGTCGAGAGCAGGCCGATCGCGGGGACGCGGCCACGGGGAAGGAACGGAAAGGAGGACTCGGAGCTGGAAGACGAGCTCCTGGCCGATCCGAAGGAGAGGGCCGAGCACATAATGCTCGTGGACCTCGCGAGGAACGACCTTGGGAGAATAGCGGAGACAGGCACTGTCAAAGTCGATGAGCTGATGATTGTAGAGAGATACTCGCATGTGATGCACATCGTGTCTAACGTTATCGCCAGTCTTCGCCAGGACAAGGACGCGTTCGACGTCGTTCGGGCGACTTTTCCGGCGGGGACGCTTTCCGGCGCGCCGAAGGTGCGTGCGATGGAGATAATCGAGGAGATGGAGCCTTCGCACAGGGGCGCTTACGGCGGCGCTGTCGGGTATTTCAGCTTCTCCGGAAACATGGATACCTGCATAACGATAAGGACCTTCGTGATAAAGGACGGGGAAATATACGTGCAGGCCGGCGCGGGTATAGTCGCCGACTCCGACCCCGAGAAGGAATACCAGGAAACGGTGAACAAGGTGAAGGCGCTAGTGAGGGCTATAGAGGTTGCGAAGAAGGGCCTCTGAGAAGTTCGGAGTAAAGATGATATTAATGATAGACAACTACGATTCCTTCACCTATAACCTGGTCCACTATCTTTCGGAGCTTGGAGAAGAAGTTTCCGTAGCGCGTAACGACAAGATAAGCCTCGAGGACGTGGGAAAAATGAGCCCGGATATAATCGTCGTTTCCCCCGGGCCGTGCACGCCGAAGGAGGCCGGGGTTTCGGTAGACGTGATAAAGGAGTTCGCGGGGAGGACCCCTATACTCGGCGTTTGCCTCGGGCATCAGTCGATGGCCTACGCTTACGGGGCGGACATAGTGCGCGCCGGAAGGCTCCTTCACGGGAAGACGTCACCAATAAGCCACGACGGCAAGACTATATATAAGGATATTCCGAATCCGTTCGAGGCGACGAGGTATCATTCTCTCCTTATAGAGAATGATTCGCTCCCTGATGCGTTCGAGGTTTCCGCATGGACGGACGAAGGGGAGATAATGGGGATAAGGCATAAAGAGCATCTCATGGAAGGGGTTCAGTATCATCCCGAATCGATTCTGACCAAGTACGGCAAGGACATACTCCGCAATTTCATAAACCTGGCGCGCGAAAGAGCGGCGCGCTGACCTTTCCTGAAAGCATCTTCTCGCGGACCAGGCGAGGATTCCCTAGGTTGACATTTCCGGCTGTAATTTATATATTCCTAAAGCCGTTTAATCTACCGAGGTGAAATTCCATGCTGCTTCTTTTTAAACCGCGCGACCAGAAATACATTGGCCGGGGGAATCTTCCGTTCGGGAGCTTCGACGAAACTTCCGAATGGCTGCCCATAACGAGATACCTCGAACAGGGCGCAGCCGAATTCCCGGACAAGACTATGTTCCGCGTCGCGGACAGGGAGGGGAACCTCGTAAACACCCACACCTACCGCGAGACGAACGAATGGGACAATCGTGTTTCTAACGGCCTTATATCTGATTTCGGTGTGAAGCCTGGAGACAGGGTCGGCATATACATGCTGAACTCGTCGGAATACGTAATATCCATAATCGCGATACATAAAGCGGGCGCCGTGCAGGT
>JAGVLR010000208.1 GCA_020054175.1 Candidatus Dadabacteria bacterium | reverse complement strand
GCGTCCCCGCCCATACAGGGCTTCGGCTCGTGGGTGGAGCAGCTCATAGCGGAGAGCACGGGCAAGGAAGGTAAGGGCATACTCCCGGTAGACAGAGAACCGCTCGCCGCGCCCGAGTTTTACGCCAACGACAGGCTCTTCGTTTACCTTCGTCTCGTGGACGATAATACGTACGATAAACAGGTGAAGGCGCTCGAAAAGGCCGGGCATCCCGTCGTCTACATCAATCTGAAAGATATATACGATCTCGGCGGAGAGTTCTTCAGGTGGGAGATGGCGATAGCGATAGCAGGGCGTATCATAGGCATACATCCCTTCAACCAGCCGAACGTCGAGGCGGCGAAGGTGCTCGCTAGAAATATGATTGCGGAGTACAAGAAGAAGGGAAAGCTGCCCGTTGTAAAGCCCACGCTCGAAGAGAAAGGCATTACAGTATATTCGGACTTCAAGGCGAAGAGTCTGGAAGAGGCCCTCACGAAATTCCTGTCCTACGCGAAGCCGGGAAGGGACGAGGGCAAGGGCAGGAGCTACGTCGCGTTTCAGGCATATGTAAAGCCCTCGGACGAAACCTATGCCGCGCTTCAGAAGCTGAGAAGCAAGGTGCAGAGAAAATACAGGCTCGCGACGACAGTCGGCTACGGCCCCCGCTTCCTCCATTCCACAGGGCAGCTTCATAAGGGCGACGCAGGACACGGGCTCTTTATACAGTTCACCTCCGAAAAGCCCGAGGACGCTCCTATACCGGACGAGCCGGGCAAGAAGGCGTCGTCCATATCGTTCGGCGTATTCGTAAACGCCGAGGCTTTGGGCGACCGTCAGGCCCTTCTCGACAGGAAGAGGAAGGTCATAACTTTCCATCTCGGGGAAGACGTTGTCGGAGGCATCAATAAACTCGCGAAACTTCTATAGAAGGAAGAAGAGTGATAAAGGCGTTCATATTCGATCTTGACGGCACGCTCGTCCAGACCGAAGCGTTAAAAGCGGAATCGTATGCGCGGGCTGCTGTCGAGCTCGACGGCGGGCTCACCGAGGACGAGGTAGTAGCCGCGTTCAAGGACTATGTAGGCCTCTCGCGGAAGGAAGTCGCCGAAGGTCTTCTCAAGCGTTTCAATCTCGGCGCGAAAGCCGCGGCGAGAATGAAGGAATTCGGCGTTTCGGCGTCGTGGCAGGCATTCGTCGAGATAAGGCTCAAGAGTTATTTTCAGATGATATCCAACCCCGAAATTCTGAAACAGCATTTATGCCCCTATAACTACGGGCTACTAAAAAAGGTGAGAAGCGAAGGTTATCCCACGGGCCTCGGAACGATGTCTCACAGGGAAGAGGCGTACAGGGTTATGGACGTCCTCGGCATCGCCGACGATTTCGATTTCGTCGCGACGATAGAGGACGTCGACAGGGGAAAGCCCGACCCTGAGATATACAACCTTCTCGCCGGGGATCTCGGGATAGAGCACGACGATTGCCTCGTCGTAGAGGATTCCGCATCCGGCGTAAAGGCCGCGCTTGCCGCGGGTATGTACTGCATGGTCGTAACGACGGACTACACGCGCGCGGGCGTTCATGCCCTTCCGCCGTCGCCGTCCATGAGGGTACTCGACGACGCGACTCTGCTTATACCGGCCGTCGACGAATTCATGCGCGAGCTGAGCGGCACAAGGGAGAGCGCGGGTTGAACGGAACTCCAAACGCTAACGCGAAGGCCCTTCAGGACAGGTTGAAGAAAGAGGCCGGGATAAGCGCCGTAGACCTCGTAAGCCCCGGCATGGTCCTCGGTCTCGGGACGGGCAGCACAACTCACTTCGCCCTGGAAGAGATCGGCAAAAGACTCGCGGACGGGAGACTCAAAGATATAGTCGGCATACCAAGTTCTCTGGACACTGAAAAGAGCGCCAGGGAATTCGGTATTCCGCTTATAACGTTCGACGAAAAGCAGTCGATAGACCTCACCATAGACGGAGCCGACGAAGTTGACCCGGCCCTCAACCTCATCAAGGGCGGCGGAGGTGCGCTGCTCCGTGAAAAGGTGCTTGCGCAGGCGAGCAGGCGAAACGTAATGGTCGTCGACGAGAGTAAGCTCTCGCCCAGGCTCGGGACGCATTTTCCCGTTCCGATAGAGGTCATACCGTTTGCGTGGAGGCCGGTCGCGGAGTTTCTGAAATCGCTCGGCGGCGAACCTGTTCTCCGAAAGAAAGACGGCGGGGAAATCTACACGACCGACCAGTCGAACTACATACTCGACTGCAGGTTTGGGCCGATAGCTAACCTCGACGAGCTGGCCGGAAAACTGGGGCAGAAAGCGGGGATAGCGGAGTTCGGGCTTTTCATAGGGACCGCGAGCGAGGTCATAGTGGCCACGTCTCACGGCATAAGGTATCAGAAGCGGAACGATTCGTAAAAGCATCGGGAGGTGAAAGGCACAGATGGTTATAGTGGAGCCGTCCATACTCTCCGCCGATTTCACTAAGCTCGGCGAGGCCGTTCTCGAGGCCGAAAGGGCCGGTGTTTCTTGGATACAGATAGACGTCATGGACGGGCGCTTCGTACCCAATCTTAATTTCGGCCCCGGCACCGTGGCCGCCATAAGGCCGCTCGTGAAGCTCAAGCTCGACGTCCATCTCATGATAGTCGAGCCCGAAAAATACATAGCGGAGTTCGTCAAATCCGGCGCCGACCGCATCATCGTTCACCAGGAAGTCTGCCCACATATACACCGCGTCCTCGAATCGATAAGGGAGCATGGAATTCAGGCGGGCGTGACGCTCAATCCGGGCACTCCTCCCTACGCCATAGAAGAGGTTCTCGAGCTCGCGGATTTCGTTCAGGTTATGGGAGTCAATCCGGGATTCGGCGGGCAGAAATTCATACGCACACAGCTCGAAAAGATACGTATATTGAAAGAGATGCTGAATACGAGAGGCCTCGACGTCCCGATAGGAGTCGATGGCGGGATAGATCTCGAAAACGTGCGCGATATAGTCGAGGCGGGCACGACAGTGCTGGTCGCCGGTTCCAGTGTCTATAACACGCGCGGCTCGGTAAAGGAAAACGTCTCGGGCCTTCTCGCGAGGGTTGCCTGATTCAAAAACGATAACGGATTTGCCGATGTGAACATGAAGGACAAAAACCAAATTCAATTATACAGGAGGTCGGCATGAAAATAGCGATGGTAGGACTTGGTAAAATGGGCGGCAACATGACGGAGCGCCTGATGCAGGACGGCCACGAGGTAGTCGTTTGGAATCTCACCCCGGAGCCTGTTCAGGAGTACGCGAAGAAGGGTGCGATACCGTCGAGCTCGATAGCGGACCTGGTCAAGAAGCTTCAGAAACCGAGAGTGGTGTGGCTCATGGTCCCTTCCGGAAAGCCGGTCGACCAGAATATAAGAGAGCTCAAAAAGCACCTCAAGAAAGGCGACATAAAAATCGACGGCGGAAACTCCGAGTGGCAGGATTCGCAGAAGCGAGCCAAGGGGCTCGAATCTTCCGGCATCGAATTCATCGACTGCGGGACGAGCGGCGGCGTATGGGGGCTTAAAGAAGGCTACTGCCTCATGTACGGCGGAAACAAGGCGGCCGTTGATCACGTAGAACCCATATTCAAGAGTCTCGCGCCGAGGTACGGCTACCTTCACTGCGGCCCCGTCGGCTCGGGCCATTATGTGAAGATGGTGCACAACGGAATAGAGTACGGTCTCCTTCAGGCGTATGCCGAGGGATTCGCCGTTCTTCACAGCTCGCCGTTCGACATCGACCTTCAGGCCGTGAGCAAGGTGTGGAAGCACGGGAGCGTCATCCGTTC
>JAGVLR010000223.1 GCA_020054175.1 Candidatus Dadabacteria bacterium | reverse complement strand
TGGAGAGCTTTATCCTGCTCCCGGTTTTAAGGCTTTCGATCGGCTCGTAGAAGAACTGGCGCGCCCCGGCGTCCCAGACCAGCACGCGGTTTAAAGAAAAGAAGGTCTTCCCCGGCTGCTCCTTTTCGGACAGCCGCCCCCGGACGGACTTTAAGAAGTATCTGCTTCCGAGGAGGAGGAAAACGAACGCCGTGATCGAGTCGAAATAAACGGCGCGGCTTTCGGCGAAAAAGTTGTGCGCGCTGAGACCGAACCCTGCGAGTATGACGAAGACGACCGGGATGTCCACCGTCACCCGGCCCGACCTCACCGCCGCGATGACGCTTCTGTAAAACGGCAGCGAGCAGTATGTGACGACCGGGATCGAAAGGAGGAAGCTCAGGAGTGTGAAATACTTCTCGAATGCTCCGCCCGCGCCGGAATAAACCGCGGCGGAGAGGAGCATTATATTCCCCGCGCATACGGCGGCGACGCCGAGCCTGATGAGCGACCGCCTGTTCTCCTTTTTCCTTAGCTCGTCGGTGTCTTCGCCTGGCTTTACGGGATGCGCCCTGTATCCGAACCTCTTTACAGCGTCTGGGAAGGAGGAGAATTTTTTCTCCGGGGTGAACGTTACGGACGCCGTATTGTCCGACATATTTAGCGAGACGGATTCCACGCCTTTCGCGCAGGACGGAATCTTTTCGATGAGCCAGAGGCATGCGGCGCACTCTATGCCCTCGACGTAGAAGCTCATTGTGAGCGGCTTTTCTTCCGTGGTGTAGATATCCGCGAAGCTCTTCTGGTCGAGGTAGGAATAATCCTCGCCGGAAGCGGGGTCTTGGGCGGGGGCCGCTCCCGTTATGTTCTGGGCGGCGCGGATTTTATAGTAATCGTCGAGACCGAGGCTGTTCAGTATCTCGTAGACTGCGCTGCAGCCGGTACAGCAAAAGCGGAGGCCGGCCGACTCGACGGCCGTACCCGTATCGGCGGGCTCGCCGCAATGAGCGCAGCTTCCATATCCGGGCAGTTCCCCCCCGTCACCCTCTTTCGCGGTAGTGGTATCTGTCATCGCCTCTATCTCAATTTGAATGCCGGGATAAAATGCAATAACCGTGCCATGCGGTAGTTAAGTAAATACCGGAGGCTGTGAGCTATGAAGGATGTCGAGTGTCAGATATTTGGACAACAAAGGGGAGGTGTGTACGTAATAATATATAGCTCTCCCTTAACCGTTGTCCGGTTTTAAGGCAGTTGGAATCTTGCGGCACTTAATGGGAATCGAGCTCAGCTGAGCCAGAGATAAATGGCAAGAACGAAGAAAAGCGCTATAGCGGTTACGAAAAGAAATACGCCAAGGTTCTGGTCCGAAGTATTGTTCTTCATGATCTGTCTCCTCTTTAAGCCTATTTATTATAGAGTGCCCCGCGCGAGAATCAACCCGTTTCGGAGTTACATACGAAAATTATCCCCTGGGCGGAAAGCGTGGGTCACGAGCGGAAGATATTAAGGATTTACCGCAGGAGCTCTTTTTTCATGGAGAAGCACTCGATCTTCACGCCCTTTCGCTCCTCGATGACAGCCTCGACGAGGAAAAAGCCCATCTTCTCGAAGAGGGGCCTGGATATCCTGCTCGCGTCCGTATGCAGAACCTCCGCCCCGGCTGCTATCGCCGCGTCTTCGAGGCGCATGTAAATAGCGGTGGCGATGCCCATCCTCGAAAAGTCTTTAAGCGTGTAGAGAAACTCGATGCGATTGGCGGGCTTTAACTGCCCGAATGCGGCCATCCTCCCGCCGACTTCGGCGATCAGCGTGAGGCCCCCCGTGAGCTTGTAGCGAATCTCCTCGACCTCGTCCGCGTAAGAAGACCAGGCGTCTACCTCGGCCTTCGAGTAGCGCTCGATTCCTATTTCCGTCACCGACTTTCTGTAAAGCTCCGAAATGTCCTCGGCGTCTTCGGGTTTGTATCGTCTTATGGTCACGGCCGGAGTGATTGAGGGAACGGGCTTTGCATCCGGCGGCATCTCGGCCGTCGCCCGGTTTTCGCGCTCACTCATTCCACACCTCTTTTATCATCCGGAGGACCGGCCTCGAAAATTCCTCGTTTAGTATAAAGTCGTAAAATCCTACGACGACGAACTGAACGCCGACGCATATGAGTATGAAGCCGAGTATGCGGGTGAGGACGTTGACGCCGTATTCGCCGAGGAGGTTCTTCACGCTGCCCGCTACCCTGAGGCAGATATACGTGACGACGGCGACGACCAGTATGCCGAGGGACTCGGCGGCGTAGTCGATCCTCGATCCAGCGGTGGCCGCCATGCCGATCGTTACGGCTATCGCCCCCGGCCCGCTCAGCATCGGGACGGCGAGGGGTGTGAAGGCGATGTCTTCGTCGCTGCGGGTTCTCGTCTCGGCGTTTATCCCGCGGAGGTCCTTGTATTCGGGGTTCAGCATCTTGAACCCTATATTCAGGATGATGAGGCCGCCGGCTATTTTGATGCCGGGAAGGGATATGCCGAAAAACTTCATTATAAGGACGCCGGCCACGAGGAATATGAGCAGAATGACCGTCATGTAAATCGAAGCGAGGAGGGCTTCCCGATTCCTCTTCGAATCGTCCATGTCCTTCGAGAGCGAGATGAAGGTGATGGCGACGGAGAAAGGGTTTACTATCGGCAGGAGCGCGACAATCGTGCCCAGGAGCACCTGTATGAAGTCCGTCATGGCTATATTCTACATTAAACGGCGGGCAGGTCTTTATGCAACCGGCAGACCGTTCCAGAATCTCGACTGGCCTGTGAATATGCGCTCGGTTACGAAGGGGTCGGGCGAGAGGTCCCAGTCGCCGTATTGCTGGGAGCCTCCGAGCATTATGCCGTCGGAGCGGGGCATCATGTAAAGACCTCCATTTCTAACGAGGGTTATGTAGTCAATCTCCGGCTGGGGCTCGAGCACTATGAGCTGGCCTTTTACCGGCTCGAGCTCGCGGTCTTTGAAGAGGAAGTACGATCCGAGGCCAGTGCAGTTCATTATCAGCGGCTCGCTCAGCGAGAGGAGCTCCATGATATCTCTAAAGTCACGGACTATTATTCTCCCGCCGCCGCGCCTGAAATCGCTCATCAGGGCGTCGAGATATATAGGCATATCGATGAGCATCGTCTTCACGATTGCGCCAGAAGGCTCGTCGAACGGGTACTCGCCGGGGACGAGCATTCTGGGCTTGTCGTAAATCTCGGGGAGGTCGTAAATGACGTCGGGCAGTGTTACGGGATAGTCGCCGAAATAAAAATTGTCGGCGACCCTGACGCCGTAACGGCTCCCGATCATCTTCCTGAAGTAGCCGAAAGAGAGCCTCGCCGCGCGGAGGAATTCCTGGTAGAACCCGGGGGTTATCATTTCTTTGTCGAATACTGTGAACGGAGACCATTGCCCGGCGGCGACGTTGGACGTCGTATGAGGAGGGAGGTCCTTCGCGTATATGGTGACCCTGTATCCCTCTATCTGCATGAGCCGCGCTGTCGCGAGCCCTACAGCCCCGCATCCGATGACGGCGCAGGTTTTGTGACCGAGTGGGGCCGCTTCTTTCGCGGCGATGTGGGAGGTTCCCCAGGAGAGGGTGACGCCTCCGCCTCCGTGGCCGTAGTTGTGGATTATGTCTTTCGCGCCGAAGCGCTCGCGGCGGACGACGAACCCCGAGGGCCTGTAAGGGCGGAGGCCGACGGCCTCTCTTATGATCCTGTCCTTCGACACCTCCACCATTGGGAAGTGCCGGTAGGGGCGCACGGGGGGCTTCGTGACTTTAGGAGCGCATGCGCCGGCCGCTGCCGACAGCGCGCCGAGGCCGGCTATCCTGACGAACTCTCTCCTGCTGAAAAGATTCCCGCCTTCCATCATGCCTCCCTCGAAAATCGTCCGACTTTTCAATATACACGAGGATGCGCCCGCCTGTGCTACTTGATCCCGGCGTAAGCGGCGAAACAGGCGTTTTTGTGGAGGACGTCCGTTTCCCTGAACCCGCACTTTTTCATGAGATCGAGCTGGAAGCAGACGCTTTTCGGGGAGTCTTCGATTTCGATATAGGCGAAGACTTTGTCTCTGTATTCCGCCCCTCCGAGGGATTCGAGGTAGCTCCCGTAGCGCTCCCATTCGAGACTGTGAAGGGCGGGACTGCCGCTCCATACCATGTCGCTGACAAGGAATACGCCGCCGGGTTTCATGAGGCTGTAAATCTTTCGGAAACAGCTCTCCCAG
>JAGVLR010000125.1 GCA_020054175.1 Candidatus Dadabacteria bacterium | reverse complement strand
GGCGCGGGCGGGCTGCTGCGTAAGAAACGCACCGCGCCTTTTCAGCGAGGCGTAGCAGGCCTCCCTGAACTCGGCTTCTTTCTCCGGGGTGTAAAGCGTGTATGGCTCACGCGGGCGGGTAGGGTCATGACTGGCCTCATCCCCTGTATGGAGCACCCTGTATACCGCTCCCTCGACCGCAGCAATGTCGTATTTCTCGAATATTTTCAACCTGAGGCTGTAGTCGAAGGCATATTTGAGGGCCGGGTCGTAATACCCTATGGAGTCGAAGACTTCTTTCTTTATGGCGCGCACGGGGCCAACGTGAGACGATTCGGCGTAGTCGTAATTATCTGTGCGGGCGTCTATCAAGACTTCCCCGCCATCTCCATTTTCTTCTATGTAGCTTCCGTAGACAAGTCCGACGGAGCTACCGGAGTGGAGCTTTTCCATGCAGGCTGCGACGAACCCCGGAGGAAGCGCTACCGCCTGGGTTATGAGGAATACGGCGTCGCCTCCCGAAAGGGATATGGCACTGTTCAGGGCTCCGCCGGGGCCTTCCGAAGCGAGGTCGGAATAGATAACGGTTACAGCGGCGCGGCTCCGTTCGATGATTTCAGAGGCCTGTTCCCTCCGGGCCTCGTCAATGATGCATATTATTCCGGCGTTCTTTTCGGCCTGCGCTGTTATGCTGCGGAGAGACTCGTCGAGTCTATACGGCGCTCCGGTTAAGAGTATGACGAAGCCTGTCTTAATCATGCGCCTCCACATACCCCGAAGATATGAATTCGCGGAGCCCGGACGTGAGCGCCTGCGACAGCTCTCTCAAATCGGCGAACCTGCCGTAATCGTCCCGGGGCAGGCCGTGCTTTTCTATCCGGGCAGTAGATGAAACCTGTTCCCCGGGGCGGCCGGCCGCAAGCGTCTGGAAAATTCTCTCGGCCTTGCCGCGAAACGATTCGTACCTCTCCCCGGATTTCCAGTTCCTGGGGGACCTCAGCTGCGGCAGTATCGAATACGCATCCAGTAGAAGTGCCTCAGGGTCGCGTATTCCCATGAGGGTGTACGGTTCGCCGCTGAAAAGATCGACGGCCGCCTGCTCCGAAAAATTGAGATAAAACTGCCGGAATCTTTCTATCGACATGATCCTGAGGCCGCGTTCCCCGATTCTTTTATAGTATTTGATAATGGCTGCCGACAGCTCGCAGTTCGCGGAATTAAACAGGAATATATCAGTTTTATTAACGTTTGTGTATACAACTCCATCCTTATCATTTTGATGCTGCTGAATAACAGGCACGATGTCTGTAATCTCCGCCGGCAGGATCATTATCTCGCCGACCGGTTCAACATCGCCGGAAGGATATCCGCCGCCTGGTGTCGCACTTTCGTAAACCGCTCCGGCGGCTACGTCGAAAAGATGAAGAAGCATAGCCAGCATTTCTATATGTTTTGATTCGTCGCCTGTCGCTTTGAATAGCTTCCACGATTCGCGGGCGTGGTCTCTCAGAACGGAATACTCTTCGGGTACGCTGCCGGTTTCCACCTCTTCTATCGCATGATCCAGGGTGATCATCGTCCTTTCGATGATACGTTTCGTTAACTCCGGTTCGAGAGGGTTCCGCGAGGGCTTCAGGGTGCTGTCCTGGAGGTTTATTATCTTCCAGAATGCCTTATAGAGATGGTGAAGCGCCTTTATTCTTCCACTTAGTTTGTGATCAGGTTTTCTCTCATTCCTTCCGAAGAGCTTTCGCGGTTTTCCAGCCTTTTTACCGAGAAAGAGGCCGCCGAGAAGGAACCACTCGGCGGAAGAATAAGCGACTACGTGAACTCCTACTTTATCCTTGCCAAGGGGGGGCATCCTGTATCTTATCTTTCGTTCGAGCTCCGTCATAAGCTCGTATTCTTCCCTTGCGCCGAGGTCGTCGATCGTTATGACGCAGTCTATATCGCTCAGCCCCGGTACGATGTCGCCCTCGGACATGCTCCCTGAAACGTACGCGGAGCGTATTTCGGGAAAGCCCTGGAATGTGCGGGAGAGCACTCGCTCGCAGAGAAAGTAGAAAGACCTCCCCACGGGGCTCAAGGCAGGGTGTGTGGAGATTCTGAAGACGGCCTCTTTCAGGGTCATTATTCTGTATTCAGGCTAGTCTTTCGGGATTCATTTTGAGCTCCGCTCTGCAGCTCTTTATCAGGCGCCGCGACGACTCCGGCCGAGGGGATCGTTCTTCTCGATTCGGCATAGAATCCCCAATAGTAAAATGACAGGAAGAGAATGGTGAACGGAGTCAGGAGAATATATTCCGCTTTTCTTTTGAGCGTAAACGAAAGCCTGAGCCACGAGAAATATCTTTCCGAAATGGACTTGATGATTCCCCTGAGAGAGGGCTCCGTCATTCGGTTTCCCCTCTTTTCCTTTAAGACCCTGTAAAAGCTCGCCCCGTATCGGGTTCTCTGCTCCAGATAACCGGAAAGGTCTTTTTCTTCCCAATGCCTGATATATTTGTCGACGAAAAAATATACGGGTATTCCCTCGGCGGCCATCCTCATTCCGAGCTCGCCGTCCTCACCTGTGAGAAGCCCCTCGTTAAACCATCCGGTGATGTCGAACATCTCTTTCCTGAATACCGCCGCCCGCGAAGGGGGAAGGTCGAAACTCTCGAGAACGCCGCTTCGGAAATCTTTACCGCTGAACCTCTGAAGGAGGGTCATCTGGTAGTAAAGCCTCTGCACGTATCTGAATATGCTCGGGCCGGTCGGGAGTATGTTGTGCGTTATGATGTATGAGTCAGGGTTCGCGGCGAGGAATCCGGCCGTGTCTTTCACGTAATTCACGGGAAGGATATAGTCGTCCGCTATGAACGCTATCAGCTCTCCTTCGGCATTGACGCCGCCGTGGTTCCTGGCCGAGGCTACGCCGCCTCTCGCTTTCCGGAGATATCTGACTTCGAGTCTGCCGTCGAATTCATCGATTACGCTTTTATTGTCGAGAGCCGAGCCGTCGTCGACGACTATAACCTCGAATGAGGTCCGGCCCATATCGATAGCGGCTATCGATTCGAGGCATCGTTTGAGCGGCCCCGGCCGGTTATACGTGAGCACTATGAGTGAAATCTCTACTCTTCGGTTCATCGCTCTGCACCGGCCTGTATTTTCCTTAGAAACTCTTCCATCACTTTTATATTTTCCGCATGGTCTCTGCCCAGGAATATTTTGTAGCTCTCGGCTGTCGCCGCCAGTTTGAGCGCAGCGTAGAGCCGCCTTCCGAAAACAGGCACGCGCGAGAAAATCTCGCCGGGCCCGTTGTTGAATACGAATTCCATGCCCTGGTAAAGCCCGAGTCCTATCACGGCCGCGCTCATGAGCGTTTTCAGTGTGTCGAACCAGGACGACCTTTCTATATAGGGATTTCCGTTAATCAGCCTTTTTACGGAAAAGAGGATTTTCTTTTTAAGGAGCCGCCGTTCGAGCCTGTCTTCCCAGTAGTCTATATCTATAAAATATTTTCCGCCGAACTCCATACGATCTATGCGGTAAACATATTCGGGAGGGATAGAGCTTATCCGCGCCTCGTCGAGCGTACCCATGCGGATGGGAAGTGGGAGCACGCTGCCGTCCCCGTCCACGAGCGCTTCGTCGTCCGATATGAGCTTGAATCCTTCCTTTTCCAGAACGGAAAACGCCATCGTCGATTTCCCGCCGCCCGACTGCGCCGAAAAGATTACAGCCGTATCGTTCAGGGAAAAAGTTAGGGCGTGGATTCTGAGAATTCCCTTCTCGTCGCAGTATTGCCCGAGGAGGGAGAGAACGAGGAGATAAAACGCCTCCTGGAGAAAATTCGGATCTGTCCCGTAAATCGTGTGCTTCCGGCCGTTATCATCCGCGATCACTAAGCCTTTCCCGAAGTAGTCTATGATTTTCGTATCGCCCCTCGTGAACACGATGTTCCTCGGCGTCGAAAAGCTCGACGCGACGCTCGGGAAGGAAGAGTAGGGCGGCTCCGACTCCACCGCCGTTACGGTTACCGACGGCTGTCCGGAATCTGTCCTGAAAAATTTGAACGGCCTTACCATGGCGCTCACCAGCCCGGGGGATTCGGATATGCATTCTATTACGAGGCCGTGGATGTTTATAATCGCTCTCGGGGAAGAGGGCTCGCTATAACTTCTATTGCTTTCGTGTGTGTGATCTGATTGTGGCGGCCCGGGCTGCATCTGGCTTGGATTCATTGAAAGAATCTGCGGTTAATCGTCTGAGTATAGCATAGAAGCGGCTTAACACAATCGCCATGAACGAACCCCGAAAAATCTGTAAATAACGTCGTATCGAGGGCCGTGTGCCGGTGTCTCCAGCGGGTTTCATGCGCCGCGTGAAGCCATTTTCACGCCGTGTTTTCGGGATATCCCGCCGGAGCCGTTAATTTCTTGTGTTGTCATTCAACATATGATAATTTGTACAGGGGAAGAGAGGACCCGCTCAATCGCAGCACTTAGAGAAGCCAATGGGAATAGTCGTAAAAGGCATGACTGTGCCGGCCTTACTGGTCAAGCTGGATGAAAGCCTGACAGTGGATGAGAACATTTCGCAAATAAAAGCCAAGCTCGGGAGTGATTTTTTCAAGGGTTCTCTCGCCGTCATAGATTACGAGAGCGCGAACCTCTCCGAGGGCGACATGAGGAAAATCGAAGAAGCCGTCCGTAATACGAACACAAGATTCATCGGCTACAGGCCCTCACTCAAGCTCGAGAAAAATCAAAAAGCCGAGGCTCCGCAGCCTGTGCCGGCAGGCGTGAGAACGCTCAAGTTCATCGACAAGAGCATCCGGAGCGGCCAGAACGTGGAGCACGACGGCGACGTCCTCGTAATGGGCGACGTAAACCCGGGCTCGTACATCACCGCCTCGGGGAACATCATAGTCATGGGAACCCTCCGCGGCATCATGCACGCAGGAGCGGGGGGCGACGACGGCGCGATAGTCATAGCGCTCAAGCTGAGGGCGCAGCAGCTCCGGATAGCAAGGTGGATTACGCGGTCGCCGGACGATTCAGAGGGACCCGAGTATCCCGAGAAGGCGTACGTCAAAAATAATCAGATATTAATCGAAAAAATTCGTAGCTGAGGGGTAAGCAAATGGCGAAAGTTATAGTTATTACATCCGGGAAGGGCGGGGTCGGAAAAACGACCGTAACCGCGAACCTCGGATCTGCGCTTGCGTCCATGGGCAACAAGGTGCTCACCATCGACGCTGACATAGGTCTTCGGAATCTCGATATGATACTGGGGCTCGAAAACCGCATAGTCTACGACATCGTCGACGTCGTGGACGGCGTGATTCCGCCAGAAAAGGCCTTCGTCAAGGACAAGAGGAGTGACTCGCTGTATCTCCTTCCGGCCGCGCAGACGAAAAATAAGGAGGCCGTGAGCGGAGAGCAGCTGTCTTCGATAGTCGAAAGGGTCAAATTTAACTTCAACTTCATAATCATAGACTCTCCGGCGGGCATAGAAGGCGGCTTCAGAACGGCAGCGACCCCGGCCGAGGAAGCCCTCGTGGTAGTCAACCCCGAAGTGTCTTCCGTCAGGGACGCCGACAGGGTCATCGGGCTTCTTGAATCCATGGGCAAGGAAAAAATCCATCTCATCGTGAACAGAATAAAATCCCATCGCGTTAAGAAGGGCGAGATGCTCTCGGTCGAAGACATAGAGGACGTCCTCCGCATAAAGAAGATCGGCGTAATCCCTGACGAGGAAAAAATGATCGATTACACGAACAAGGGCGAGCCGATCGTTCTCTCCGATAATACCGGAGCCGGGGCGGCCCTCACGAACGTCGCCCGCAGGCTCATGGGAGAGGAAGTCGCGTTCAACGAGCTTGAGGACAGAAAAGGATTTTTCAGCAGACTGCTAGGGGGATGATCGATGTCTCTATTCGGATTTTTCAGACGAAATAAATCTGCTAACGTAGCGAAAGAAAGGCTCAGGATGGTTCTTTCTTACGAAAGAAAAGATCTCCCTCCGAACTTCGCGGACAAGCTCCAGAAGGATTTGATTCGCGTATTCGAAAAATACCCTCAACTCAACATCTCCGGCATCGAGATAAACGTCAAAGAGGGAAACCAGAGGGACGAGCTTTCGATTTCAATTCCGTTTGCGAACCGCGGACACAACTGAGCGCCGGCGTTTTAGCGGACCGTGTCCGCTGACAATCGATGTAGAAAGTCTGCCGCTATTCCCTGACTCCGCGCAAACAGTGATCATAGTCCGGACATTGCTAACCGATAAAGCACTACGTGTGAGGACTGCGTCTGCTGACATTCGGCATAACACTGCAGCTGCATCGATTACCGGACACGCATCTAAAGAATTAATCTCATTTTTTGCCGGGTTGAAAAGTGCGCCGCGCTTACGGAAAATCGACATAACAAATTTCTGTGCATCGGCGAGCTGAATCTACTTGTTGTAGAACCCCCGTGGTCCCTCGTCTTTTCGTGATACCTGCGTCGTGGAAGTGATATGGAAATCAGGCCGAAAGTATCAGGCCTTCCTGGAAGCTGCTTACTGAGGGCAGGGGGACCTGCGCGCTGTCCTCGCCCCGTTCTGCCCTCGAAGCATCTAAGGGGTTTGTATTAATACACGCAAGACCTGGCCAGTGTCTGACCCTTTGTCACAAAAATGTGAACGCAGAAGGGCTGCATGAGGGCGCCCCTCGCTCTGTCCTGTATGATGTCCGCAAGCTCGGCAGCTCTACCTTGTTCGCTGGCCGGTATCTGCACCCACATGGATACGGGCGAGTCCCACGTTACGTTTCTAAAGGTTTTCAGCTGGTCGATGATTGTCGTGAAGTGATGCTGTGAAGCTGTTGGCTTGTAATAAGGGCTCAAAGCCTGGCTCTCAGGCGTAAAAAACGCAAACGCCGCCGCTATGGTTATTACCGCAGATATGACTAATTTCATCCTGCCCTCCTTTAAGAAGATGCGGCCCCCGGGTCCGGGGGGCCATCTATAATCTATCACACTACACTGTTAATTGTCCAGTGCCGCCTTATAGTTTTCGTGCAAACTTAAACCGAAATCTAGGGCAGGTTACTTCGCGACCCAGCCGCCATCGACGGAAAGCATGCTCCCCGTCATGAACTGGACGTTGTCGTCGCAGAGGAAGAGCACGGCATGCGCTATTTCGTCGGCCCTTCCGAGCCTTCCTATCGGATGGAACGACTTGAAGAGCTCCTCGGCGGATTCCCTGCTGCCGCCTGCCGCAACCTGGTCCAGGAGTCCGTCGACCATCGGCGTCTCGATCGTCCCCGGGCAGATGGCATTAACGCGTATGCCCTGGGCTGCGTATTCGAGCGCCATGCTTCTTGTGAGCTGGGTTACCGCGCCCTTGGTCGCGTTGTAGGCCGCGAGCCCCGGCACGGCCTTGAGGCCGAGGATCGAGGAGTTGTTGATTATCACTCCATATCCCTTTTCGAGCATGTGGGGTATCGTGTACTTCGACATGAAGAATGTGCCCTTAACGTTTATATCGAAAGTCTTGTCCCACATCTCCGTATCGGTTTCATGCGTATGGGAGGTGTAAAGCACCCCGGCATTGTTAAAGAGTATGTCTATCTTTCCGTACTTGCCTATTGTGTAGTCGACGCTCTTTTTGCAGTCTTCTTCCTTCGCTACGTCGGAAACCAGATACTCGATGTCTACGCCCTGTTTCTTGCCTTCTTCCACGGCGGCCTTAAGGGTCTTCTCGGTCCTTCCCGTGATTATCACCTTCGCGCCTTCCTTTGCGAAAAGGTAAGCGGTGGCCTGTCCAAGACCGAGGCTCCCCCCCGTGATGAGAGCTACTTTGTCTTTTAGCTTCATATTACTCAGTCTCCTTTGGATATTTAGGAAGATGATTATAATAGACCTGCAATTTTTAATCAAGCAGGCGCCGTCTCCGCGAAAGGGCTCGAAATTAAAAGCGCAAGATGATATTATCTCACTCAGCGAAGCGGAGGCGGGGAGATACTGTTCCGCATTCCCGCGCGGATGCCGAAGGCGCGCAGACGCGAAAGTTAAATTTCCCGGAGGGCTTTTAATGAGCACCAAGATCGAGATGGGCGACACAGTAACTTTCAACTACGAAGGCAAGGTCGAGGACGGCTCGACTTTCCACACTTTCGACGAGGAGCCTATCATAGTCGAGCTGGGCACGGGGGCGCTCGTAGGAGGCCTCGAAGAGGAGCTTCTCGGGATGGCGGCCGGGGAGGAGAAAACGTTTCAGGTAGCGCCCGGGAAAGGCTACGGAGTGGAAAACCCGGACATGGTTCAGGTGCTCGACTCGAAGCTCTTTGCCGACGCCGGCATGAATCCCGAGCCCGGTATGGTTCTCAAAACGCCGCACGGTAACTGCCACGTAACCCGCGTTCTCGAAGACAAGGTCGAGATAAGTTACAACCATCCGCTTGCGGGAAGAACGCTCGACTATCACGTGAAGGTAATCAACGTCTCCAAAAAATAGCCCTTTCCGTGCCTTATACTCCGCCCGGTGCGGCGTAAAATCCCGCTTGCTAACGCATATCCGGATTCATATACTATTAATTGGAAAAGCGGAATGGAAACCCTTTTGGCCATATTCGTCGGAGTCGGGCTGGCAGCGGCGTGCGGGTTCAGGATATTCGTACCGCTCCTGGTCATGAGCGTGGCTTCGCTCTCGGGGCAGATAACCCTCGCCCCCGAGTTCGGTTGGATAGGCACTTACCCGGCCCTTGCGGCCTTCATACTTGCCACAATATTCGAAATAGCCGCGTATTACATTCCCTGGATAGATAACCTCCTCGATACCGTTGCAATTCCGGCCGCGACAGTCGCGGGAACTATAGTCATGGCCTCGGCCGTATCCGACATGAGTCCATTCTTACAATGGGGGCTCGCCGTTATAGTCGGGGGCGGCGTTGCGGGAACGGTGCAGGGGTTTACGAGCATAACGCGGATAGCATCCACGGCCACCACCGGCGGCCTCGGGAACTCCGTCGTCTCGACTGCAGAGGCGGCGGGCTCTCTCGTCATGTCGATACTGGCGCTGGCGGTTCCCGTCCTCGCGGCGATCCTGGTCCTCGCCATACTCGTATTCGCTTTCAGGAAGATTTACGTCTGGGTTTTCAGGAGAAACAAGCTTCAGGCGGAAACGAATAATCCACGGCTTAATCAGTAACTGTCAGGCCCTTTGGCCATAAACCGCCTCGACGACCTTCTCGGCGGCCCTTTCCCCGGCATTTATGCAGTCGGGAATCCCGACGCCGCCGAGCGCGCTCCCGGCTATTTCGAGACCTTTTAACTTCTTGATTCCGGACGCGATCTTTCGTACGAGCTCGAGGTGGCCGACGTAGTACTGCGGAAGAGAGTTCGGGTATCTCTTAACGAGGCCGAAGAGGGGCTCGCCCGTTATGCCGAGCACGTGGCCGAGCTCGGACTTTATTCTTTCAGTGATGGCCTCATCGCTTAGGTCGAGCACTTCCGGATCGAGCATCCCGCCGGCAAAGGCCCTCAGCACGGTGTATCCCTCGGGCGCTCGTCCAGGGAATTTTTCGCTGCTGAAAGAGCACGCGATCAAGGTCCGCTTTTCGATGGCGGGCACGACGAATCCGAATCCGTCTATGGGGCGTTTTATGTCGGATAGTTTATAGGCGAGTATGGCGACCACCGACGAGGCGTATTCTATGCTCCCTAAAAGGGCGGCGGTTTCCGGGTCTAAATTTTCTATCAGCCCGCCGGTGACGAAGGCGGGTGTCGTTATAACGACGCCGTCGGCGTCGAATGTCCCGCTGCCGGTAGATACAGCGTAACCGCTGCCCGATTTCGTAATTCCAATTGCCTTTTCGCCGAGCCTCACCGTTCCTTCTCCGAGAACGGTGACAAGCCTGTCTGTGAGCGTGCTCATCCCGCTCCTGAACGATACGAACATGCTATAGCGCGCCCCGCTGTCCTTCTTCCGTGCCTGACTCTTCTGCCTGTAACTCCTGAGCATCCCCGCGATGATGCTTCCGTGCTCCTCTTCGAGCTCCAGATACTGCGGCATCGTTGCCCGGAGGCTGAGCTTCTCGGCGTCCCCGGTGTATATCCCGCCTATCATCGGCTGGGCTACCCGTTCGAGCGCTTCCCTGCCGAGCCGCCTCCTGACGAAGCCTGCGACGCTCTCGTCTCCGCCTCGCTTCCGGGGTATAACGAGGTCCATCAGCATCCGGAGCTTTCCGGGCCATGAGAAGAGCGGCGAAGTCAGAAACGGCGTCAGGCGGGAAGGCGCGAGCATGACGAACCCTTCGGGGATCTCGACGAGTCCATCCCCTCTCAGGATATAGGTCTTTCGTTTCTTATCGTTGGTTTCTATGAGCTCGCCGTCGAGCCCGAGCCTGTGGCAGAGGTTAAGCCCCCAGGGCTTCGTCGTGATAAAAGCGTCCGGCCCTTCTTCGATGAGAAAACCGTCCCTTCGTATCGTGGATATGGGGCCGCCGACTCTCTCCGAAGCTTCTATCAATAAAACCTCGAGTCCCGGATGCTTCTCGCCCGCGATTTCCCTGATGCGGTTGGCCGCCGCGAGCCCCGTGATGCCGCCGCCTATGACGACGATACGTTTACTCATATGAATATTTAACC
The DNA here is from genome assembly GCA_020054175.1 of Candidatus Dadabacteria bacterium. GTDB lineage: Bacteria > Desulfobacterota_D > UBA1144 > Nemesobacterales > UBA2774 > JADLGH01. The sequence goes on along the minus strand of JAGVLR010000125.1, from coordinate 6,945 downwards.
ATGATGTGCTCTGGGTTCAATCTGCGGGGGGAGCACCGCACGGATTTCAGGATTCCTCGTGCTCCTTTAGCTTGTAAAGGAGCGACCGTCTGCTTATACCCAGGACCTTCGCGGCCCGCGTTCTGTTGCCGCCTGTCTCGGCGAGGGCGCGCTCTATGTAGGCCCTTTCTATTTCCTGCTTGGCCTCGTTGAAGCTGAGCCTTCCTATCCAGTCTTTTATCGCGGCCCCGGGGCCGGACTCGCCCGTGACCTTCTCGATTCGGGTTATGTACTCGGAATCCGAAAGTATTATCGCCCTTTCGACGACATTTTCAAGCTCTCTCACGTTGCCCGGCCAGTCGTAAGTCGAAAGCTCGGATATTACCTCGGGAGTCGCTTCTCTCACGCGCCTGTTCACGTGTATTCCGTACTTCGCTATAAAGTGAGCGACGAGGCCGGGTATATCTTCCTTCCTTTCCCTGAGCGGAGGTATCCTTACGGGGAAAACGTTGAGCCTGTAGAAGAGGTCGTTCCTGAACCTTCCGTCGGCGACGTCCTGCTCGAGGTCGCGCGAAGTCGCCCCTATGACTCTCACGTCCACCTTCATCACCTTCGTGTCCCCGAGCCGCCTTATCTCGCTTTCCTGGAGCACGCGGAGAAGCTTCGGCTGAAGCAGCATCGGAAGCTCCCCGATTTCATCGAGGAAGAGCGTCCCGCCGCTAGCCTCTTCGATGAGGCCCCGCCTGGCGCCGTCGGCCCCTGTGAACGCCCCCCTCGCATAACCGAAAAGCTCGCTTTCTATGAGAGCCTCGGGTATCGCCGCGCAGTTTACGGCGACAAAGGGCGAGTCCTTACGCGGACTGCCGCTGTGTATGGCCTTTGCGACGAGCTCTTTGCCTGTGCCGCTCTCGCCGGTTATGAGAACCGTCGTCTTGAACTGCGAAGCCTTACGGGAAAGCTCGATGACCTCGTCCATCTTCACGCTTGAATAGATTATCTCACCCGGTTCCACGGCGATCCCCAACTCGCGCTCGAGATAATCGTTCCGCACCTTGAGCTTCTGCCTCTCCTCGGCCATGCGCATTCTCAAAATGAGCTCTTCCGAGTTTATCGGCTTGTTTATGTAATCCGCCGCCCCGGCTTTTATCGCCTCTATCGAATTCTCCATCGTCCCGTAGGCGGAGATCATTATTATCACCGCAGGGACGTCTCTTTCCCGCGCCTCTTTTAAAAACTCGATGCCCCCCATTCCCGGGAGCCTTATGTCGCATATTATGAAATCGTAAGCTTCTCCGGAATCTATACGCGAGAGGCCGCCTGATGCGTTCTCCGCCGATTCGACATCGTAGCCTTCCATGCCGAGTATGAGGGAGAGCGTTTCCCTTATTCCCTTTTCGTCGTCAATTACGAGAACTTTCTGCGTTTCCATAATCACCTGCCGTCGGGAAAACCAGGCTGAACACGGCCCCCTTTCCCGGCTCGCTTTTCACATCTATGCGCCCGCCGAACGTTTCCACTATCCGGGCCGAAACCGAGAGCCCGAGGCCCGTTCCCTGGCCTGGCTCCTTCGTCGTGAAGAACGGGTCGAATATTTTGTCACGTATTTCAGGGCTTATGCCCGGTCCCGTGTCGCTTACTGCTATCGTCACTTCTCCGCCCGCGCCGGCGGAGGTCGATATGACGATCTCGCCTCCCCCCTCCACTGCGTCGCGTGCGTTAAGTATAAGATTTATCAGGACCTGGGAGAGCTGGCCCGGGTCGGCCTCTATCAGAGGAACGCCCGGTGTGAGCTCGAGCCTGAGCCCGACATTCTTCAAAACCCCCTGGCTGTTTACTATCTCCGCCGTTTTCGCAGCCGCTTCGTTTATGTCGAGCGCCCTTAACGAAACGCTCTTCGGCCTGGAATAATCGAGGAGCGTCCTAATTATACGGTCTATCCGGAGAACCTCGTCCTGTATGTTTTTCAGGAAAGAGGCCCTCTTTTCGTCGTCCATCTCCGGGGCGCGCGTCATGACATCGGCGTAGCCCCTTATGGCCGAAAGCGGATTCCCAATCTCGTGGGCTATGCCTGCGGAGAGCCTCCCAAGCGAAGCGAGCTTCTCGGCTGCTATCAGCTCCCTCTGCACTAGCCTGAGCTCCGCGTTTGCCTCTTCGAGCTCCGCTATCTTGTCGCCGAGCTTCTTCTTTCCGCCCTCGATCTCGCCGTACATCTTTCGGAGCGCATCGTAAAGCCGGTTTATCTCCTTGACCTTGCCGACGTCGGCGTTTTCGTAGAACTTCCCCGCGCCGATCTTTTCGGTTGTTTTTATAAGCTCATGGACGGGCCGTACTATTCTCCGCGAAAGTATGTAGAACCCGAAGAGCGTTATTATCACGAGGAACAGGATTATCCAGAGCGAGATAAGTCTCCGGTTGAGGAGGAGGCTCTCTTCGAGAGGGGCGAGCGGCTGGTACACAAACACCGCGCCACCGGTCCCCCCCGGAGACTTTACGGGTGCGGCGATCTTGAGCCCGTTGAATGCCGTGAACGGCGGGAAGTTGGCGCCTTCGAAGCCGACTACGGTGTTGCCGGATGTTTTTGCCTGAAGGAGGAGAGGGTCCGTTCTTTCCTGCACTTTGCCGGACGCCCCGGTGTCGAAATACACCCTCCGTCCGCCGAGCTCTATTATCCCCCACGCCCCGGGGTTAAGAACGCCTTTTAAAAATTCCGCCCCGCCCGCGAGGTCGCCGCTCTTCAGATATGAGCCTTCGAGCGCAGCGATAACGGCCTTGACCCCGTTTATGTTCCCCTCGACGGCGGACCTCTCCGTCAGCTTGAACGCGATGATGCCTATGAGGAACATCGCGGCAGCCGTTATGAGCATTATGTTTACGAGTATCTCGGCTCTGAGGCCAGTTTGTCGCACGGTTTCTCGACCTTGCCCGCGGCGCACGGGGGCTGCGCATCAGCGGAGGGGATTCTCATAAGTTTAGGTCTGTTCTCGCGGGATTGGTAACTATGTCAAAGCACGAAAGCCGCCCGTGAATATGTATATCACGGCGGCGATGGAGAGAAACGGCCCGAAGGGAAGGGCATATCTCAAGTTTTCCTTCTTCCGGAAGATGACCGTGAGGCCGGCAACAGTCCCGATAAGAGAGCTTACGAGCATGATGAAAACGACGCCTTCCCACCCTAAAAACGCCCCCAGCATGGCCAGGAGCTTGACGTCGCCCATGCCCATGCCCTCTCTCTTTCTTATTGCGACGTAGAGAAAAGCGATTAAAAACAGCACTCCGCCGCCTATCAGGAGTCCGAAAACTGAATCCAGGAACGGCACCTCGTTGAGCAGTATGAGGAAGCCGTCGAGATTGTAGCCGACTCTCTCCATGAGGGCCCGGCTCGCGGCCCAGTCTGTCGAGAGAGCCCCGAAAACGAGCCCGACGAGTATGCCGGGTATCGTGATCACGTTCGGGATTATCATGTGCTCTAGGTCTATGAAAGTTATAACTATGAGCGCGTAAATCAGCGCCAGGTAAAAGACGGCGTTGACCGTTAAGCCGAATTTCGCCAGCACCGCGGCCGCCATAACGCCGGCCAGCGCTTCGACCAGCGGATAGACCGGCGAGATGCGCGATCCGCAGTCGGCGCACTTGCCGCCGAGGGCGAGGTATCCGAATATGGGGATGTTGTGGTAAAACCTTATACCCTTTCCGCAGGAGGGGCAGTGCGAAGGTGGGAATACTATGGATTCTTCTCTCGGGAGCCTGTATATGCAGACGTTGAGGAAACTGCCGACGACCGAGCCGAATATGAAGGCGAAGATGTAAAGGAGCGCGCTGTTCTCAGACACTTGACCTTTCCGGCCGCTCGCTCTTGAGCTCGACGTTGGCGATGATTTTACTCTTTATCTCGTCGAGCGCCTCGGCGAAATGTATCTCCGTTATCCTGAGCTTTTTCTTCCGGTTCTTGAGGTGCTCCCTTATGGCGATGATCGAAGCCCTCTGGCAGAGAAGCTCGATGTCGGCGCCGGAAAGTCCTGTTGCCTTGGCGGCGAGCTCGCGGAGGCCGGCGTCTTTGGATATCGGTTTTCCGCGCGTATGTATCTTGAGTATTTCGTAAAGCTCTTCCTCGCCGGGGTAGGGGATGTTGAGTATAAGGTCGAACCTTCCCGACCGGAGTATCGCGGGATCGACCATGTCCACGCGGTTGGTTGCGCCGAGAATGAGCACCTCGCGAAGGTCCTCGACGCCGTCCATTTCTGTCAGAAGCTGGCTTACGACCCTCTCGGCGACACGTGTCCCGTCGGATTCCCTTCGGGGCGGCGCGAGCGCGTCTATCTCGTCGAAGAACACTATGCACGGCGCCACCTGCTTTGCCTTCTTGAACACTTCCCTCACGGCGCGCTCGGACTCGCCGACGTATTTCGAAAGTAGCTCCGCGCCCTTAACGGATATGAAATTCGCACCGCTCTGGTTTGCGAGCGCCTTCGCCAGAAGGGTCTTTCCCGTCCCGGGAGGGCCGCAGAGAAGTATGCCCTTCGGGGCCTTCGTGTCAGTTATTTCGAATAAGTCTTTATGTATAAAAGGCCATATCACGGCCTCGATGAGCTTTTCCTTTATATCCTTGAGGCCGCCTATGTCTTCCCATGTGACCTTGGATATCTCGACGAAAATTTCCCGTATAGCCGAAGGCTCGACTTCCTTGAGGGCATCCATGAAATCGCCCATGCCGACCTTCACAGGTGTTATGTCGCCGTTCCGGAGCATAAGATCGTCGTCGGCTTCCTCGATTTCGGAAAGCGACTTCCGGAGAGACTTCATCGCGGCTTCGCGGCAGAGGTTCTCTAGATCGGCGCCGACGAATCCGTGGGTAAGGTCCGCCAGCTTCTCGATCTCTATATCGTCGTCGAGCGGCATGCCGCGCGTGTGTATTTCGAGTATCTGTGCACGGCCGTTGCGGTCCGGAACGTCGAGGCTGACTTCCCTGTCGAACCTCCCCGGCCTTCTGAGCGCCGGGTCGAGCGCGGAGGGGAGGTTTGTCGCGCCGATGACGACGACGTTGCCCCTGTGCTTGAGCCCGTCCATGAGCGAAAGGAGCTGCGCCACGATGCGCTTTTCGACGTCGCCCGAAACTTTATCTCTTTTCGGGGCTATGGCGTCGAGCTCGTCGAGGAATATTATCGACGGCTGGTTTCGCGATGCTATCTCGAAAATATCGCGGAGCCGCGCCTCGCTCTCTCCGTAGAACTTGTGCATTATCTCGGGGCCGTTTATGACCTGAAAATTCGCGTTGGTTTCATGAGCGACGGCCTTCGCGAGAAGGGTCTTCCCGCTCCCGGGAGGGCCGATGAGGAGTATGCCCCTCGGAGGGTCAATGCCGAGCTCGTCGAAGAGCTGGGGGTATCTCAGAGGAAGCTCTACTATCTCCCTTACTTTCGCGATCTGCTCTCTGAGGCCGCCGACGTCCTGAAAACTCACCCGCGAGCTGTCGAACTTCGTTTTCGGTTTCTTTCGTATGTCGAGCCGGGTGGAGCCCCTTATCACGACCGAATCGGACGGTATGACGCCAAGCACCTGAAAATCCTCGAGCCCCGTCGTCGGAAGCTTCACCCTTATCTTGTCGCCGATAGTAATCGGGTAGCCGTCGAGCCTTTCGAGAAGGTACTTGTTCTCGTTCCCGTTATACAGCATATCGCTGTTGCGCGGCGAAAGGACGACCTTCGTCGCCGATTTGCCGTCTACTTTCTTTACGAAAACATGGTCGTCGAGCTCGACCCGGGCGTTCTCCCGCGTGATCCCGTCGATCTCGATGACGGACTGCTCCGGCTCGCCCTTGTCTATGGGGGCGACGCGCACCACCGTCTTTCTCTTTCCGCCTATCTCGACGAGGTCCCACGCATTAACCCCAAGCTCTTTCATGTCGACCGGTTTAATACGCGCGATGCCCTTGCCGGAATCCTTTTTTGACAGCTCGCTTATCCTGAACGATATCATGGCTAATCCCAGTTAAGATATTACCGCTCGCCATTTTTACGGTCAAGAAAATTTTGGGTTCCTGAAGAACCGTTTGAATAACCGGGTGCCGTTTATTATAATTTCTGAAATCACTAACAATGAAGCCCCGGTGAAGCTGCGCTCACTTACCCTTAGGAATTTCAGATCTTACGCGGCGGAGAATTTCGCCTTCCACGACAGGGTCAACCTCATATACGGCGAGAACGCCCAGGGTAAGACGAACCTTCTGGAAGCCGTCCATTTCCTTCTCGCTTTTAAACCCTTCAGGCAGGTAAAGCACGAAGAGCTGATCACCATCGGAGCCTCCGAAGCCAGAATCAAGGGCGAGATAGAGTCCCCGGCGGGGCTCGACGAGGTTCACATCACGCTCAGCGGCGAAAAGAGGACGATAAAACTGAACGGGAAGCTCGTCTATAACGCCGCGAAGGCCCTCGGAAGGTATAACGTCGTCGCGTTCCTGCCGTCGGACATCGAACTGGTAAAGGGAAGCCCGCAGACGAGAAGGCGATACCTCGATGCGCTTATATTTTCACTCGAACCGGCGCACCTTACCGAGCTCAGGCAGTATCACCGCTTACTGATTCAGCGTAACGCCATACTTTCGAAGGGACGGGGCGTTACACCCGAGAGCCTCGAAATATGGGACGAAAAGCTCGTCGAGACGGGGAGCCGCGTCATATCCCGGAGGCTAGGGTACGTGAAAAAAATGACGCCGCTCCTGGCCCGTATTTACGCGGCCACGTCGGGGAGCCGTTCCGAGGCTTCACTCAGCTACTCCACCTCCTTCGCCGCCGGAAACGGTATCGCCGCAGCCTATGCGGAAAATCTCCGGGCGTCCTTCGCTAAGGACCGCGCGCGCGGCCATACGACACTCGGGCCGCACAGGGATATTCTCGCCTTTTCCATAGACGGCAAGGACGCATCTGTTTATGCGTCGCAGGGAGAGTCGAAGAACTTCGCGCTCGCCCTGAG
>JAGVLR010000173.1 GCA_020054175.1 Candidatus Dadabacteria bacterium | reverse complement strand
ACTTTTGCTTGACCAAAAGTAGCAAAAGTCACGGGACGGGGCGAAATTGTGCTAAAAATCATCGCGTCTTCGCTAAATCTTCCACCCACCCCAGCCCCTAGTCAGATTTTTAACGCTCATCCGCTCGATTTTCTTTACGCCAATTTCGACGTCCCGGAAAGGTATTGCTTCGCCGCTCACGCAGTTCGCAATTTTATGTTTTGGCCGAGGGTAAAGTCTAGTTCATCATTTCGAGCGCATCCGAGAAATCTAGTTTTTTCGCTTTCCAAAAAAGACGAAAAACGAGATCCTGAATCGAGTTCAGGATGACGGATTATAAAGATTCAGAATTAATCAAAACTGGATTCCCGATTAATACCTTCGGGAATGACAAAAAGAAATGTTATGCCTTGGTTGATCGAAGTGGCGAAGAAGCCGCGTGTCGTGAATTCACATTGTATGCGAGTTCTTGAGGACGCCGGAGAGAGTCCTGAGAAGCGTCTCCGCGCTGAAAGGTTTCGGGATGAATGCGTCGACGAGGTTCTCTTCGACTGTTATGAGCTCGTGCTCTTTCTGATAGCCGCTCACTGTGATGATCCTCAAATCGGGAAGCCTTTCCTTGAGGGCTTTCACGACTTCCGTCCCGTTCATAATGGGCATCATCATGTCGACTATTGCGGCGTCGAGCTGCTCCGTCATGCTGTCGACTATTTCAAGCGCGAGCTTCCCGTTTTCCGCCGTGATCACCACGTACCCGAACTCCTCGAGCACCGAGCTCGTGATTTCGAGAATAGCTTTTTCGTCGTCGACGACAAGAATCGTCTCCCCCTTCCCCATAAGGGAATGCTGCTCCGGTCCCATACTCTCTGCCTCCTGTTCCCCAGAGTGAACCGCAGGTAAATAAACGTAAAACACGCTTCCCTTTCCGACCTCGCTCTCGACGTGTATCGCTCCGCCGTGCTCGTTGACTATCCCGTACGCCGTCGCCAGACCAAGCCCGGTCCCTTTGTCGGGCCCTTTGGTGGTGAAGAACGGGTCGAATACCTTGTCTATTATACCGGGTTCTATGCCGCAACCGGTGTCCTCTATTTTTATGAGTATGTAATCCTCGTGGTCGAGCCCTTTCGAGCGCTCCAGCACCCCGGCGCCGCTATGAATATTTTCTGCCGTAAGGGATATTTTCCCTCCTCCGGGGATGGCGTCCCTCGCGTTGAGACAGATATTCAAAATCACCTGATGCATCTGGGTGTAGTTACCCGATATCTGCCACGTGTCGGGGGCGGCGTCGAGCGATACTTCTATATTTTTCGGGAATGTTTCGTTCATGATCGCCATTATGTCGTTGAGGAGGTACTTCACGCTGAGGGTCTGCTTCTCGGACTGTATCCCCTTCGCGAACGACAGGACCTGGCGTATCAAGTCGCCCCCGCGCCGCGCGCTGGTTTCGAGGACATCCAGTATCCTTTCACTCTCCGCCTCGTCCTTTCCCGTCCGGAGCAGCCTTATCGACATCAGTATCGGCTGGAGGATGTTGTTGAGGTCGTGCGCTATCCCGCCCGCGAGCATGCCTATGCTTTCGAGCCTTTGAGTCCGGAGGAGCCGTGCTTCGAGATTCTTCTTGTCCGTTATATCCGTCCCCACGCCGACAAAGCCTATGACCTCGCCGCGGTCGTTTTTTATCTCCGTGCTTACGACATGCGCCTGGAAGGTCGAGCCGTCCATCCTCTTCGTAATCAGCTCTCCCTCCCAGTATCCTGTCGCCCGGAGCGACTCGTTTATATCGTCGGCGTCTCCCTCGTTCATGTCGGGGAGAGATATCTCTCTGATGTTGCGGCCGAGCACCTCGTTTTCCTTCCAGTATATGAGCTCCTCGGCGAACTTGTTCCAGTATATGATCTCCCCACCGAGGCCGGTCGCCACGACGGTATTCCTCACCTGGTCGAGGAGGGACGGCTGAAAGCGAATCTTCTCCTCGGAGAGCTTCCTCTCCGTAACGTCGGCCAGCGTGCCGACGTAGCCATGTATCTCGTCCGGGCCGCTCTTTAGAGGCTGGGCGTGAACGGCCGCCCATACGACCGTGTCGTCGTTTCTTTTAAACCGGTGCTCCGATTTGAATTCGAGTCCCGCCGCCAGGGCTTCCTCCCACTTTCGCGTAACGTGCTCGCGGTCGTCCGGGTGTACCCACATCAGCCCTCTGCCGGCATGGGCGTCCTCCCTCGGCATACCCGTAATTTCACAGAATCTTTGGTTGACATAGAGCGCGTTTCCCCCGGTGTCCGTCTGGAATATTCCTAACGGCGACACCTCCGTCAGCGTCTGGTACCGCTCTTCGGAATACTTGAGCGCTTCGACGTGCCTGGCGTTGAGTATAGCCGTTTCGATCTGGGTCTTGATGATTTCAAGGAGCTTAAGCTCGGCTTCGAAGAATACGTTTTTAGTAAACGAATTTATCGCGATGCATCCTATTGTCTCGGAACCGGTCTTGAGCGGCATTGAAACGTGGCTTTTTATACCTACGTCCCTTCCCGCCGGCCCCAGGGCGGTTTCCTCGTCCATGTCCGGCACGACGAGCGATCTGCCCTCGATTATCGTCTTCCAGGTAAGTCCCTTCGGGCGGGGTATCCTCGATATTTTTTCCGTGAACCAGTCCGGGCTTCCCCAGTGAGACTGAAGCACCGCTTCGTCGCCCTCGACGAGGAAAATCAGCACCATGTCGGCCTGCGCTATGTTCTCTCCCATGACACTTGCCGCGTTCTCCAGAACCTGCTTGAGATCGATGGACCTGTAGACGCTCTGCGTCACGATATTTATTATCTTCTCGTACTGCTCTTTTTTCGAAAGCTGCTCGACCTTGTCTTCGAGGTTCCTTTCCGATTCGAGAATGGACTCTGTAAACCGGGCGTTGTTTATCGCTATCTCGAGCTGGCGCGAGACTATCTCGAACACCCTCAGCTCTTCGGGCCCGAAAGCGTACTTTTCCCTGGAGTTGATGTTCATGACGCCCACGGATTTCCCGTCGGATTTGAGCGGGATAGAAAGATAGCTCTTGGTTCCCAGCTCCCTGCCCGCCGGGCCCATAACGGTGTCGTTGTCTGTGTCGGGAACGTATATCATCTTCCCTTCGAGCATCGATTTCCATGTGAATCCCCTGGGGTAGGGTATCCTGCTGACCCGGTTGACGAACCATTCCGGGTAGCCCCTCCAGGCCTTCATCACGGCCTCCTCGCCCTCGGCGAGATATATGCTCACTATCTTGACGGTCTCCATGTTGTGGCAGAGCGCCTCGACGGCGTTCTCGAGGACCTCGTCGAGGTCTATCGATTTATGGACAGCCTGCGTGACGAGGTTTATCACGGTTTCGTAGCTGTTGAGCCTGGTCAGGTCTTCGAGCGTCTTCCGCAGCCGTTCCTCGGTGAGCGTCTTTCCTGTGATGTTGAGGGCCGTCATTATAAAGATCGGGTCTCCACCGAGGGTAGAGGGCCGGAGCTCGACCTCGACAGGGTAGTGAGATCCGTCTTTTCTGTGGTGAAAAGTCGGAAACCGCACGGAGCTTTCCGCGCCGCCGAGCCTCGAAAGGAGCCTGTCGACGTATTCCAGAGGCACCCCCTTTTTTATATCCAGGGGGGTGAACCCTTTCATTTCGTCGAGCGTGTAGCCGAGATTCCTGAGCGCGGTGTTGTTGGCGTAGAGCAGCGATTTGCTGCCCGTGTCGAATATGTATATCTCGTTTACGAGGTTGTCGAACATACGGTAGACTTCTTCCCGTACGCGCGATTTCGCCTCGGGATACATCCGACGCTCTGACTTCCCGGGTTCGCTGTTGGGCATGTCTCCTCGTATATTCGTCGGGAGCGGCTGAGTATGAAACGGCCGCCGGCGTTTTGATTGTCAGCCTCGGCGCGGGCTTTTTCCGTCTCGGAGCGCGGAATCCCGCAGCCTGTTGTCCCGCCTAAAGTATACGGCAACTTCACTTAAATCTGTATAAATATATGCGTGCAAAACGGGTTTTGGGCCGCCGTTAAGGGCGGCGGAAGAGGCTGGAATAATTCCGGAATATACTGGACGGCGTTCTACCTCGAAAGGGAAATGGTTTTCCTGACGAGCTTCATCCTGTACATATCCCTGTCGGCCATGTCGACGAGCTCCTCGGCCGTGTGTTTGCAGCCGGGGGAGTATTCCGCGAGCCCGTAGCTGAATTCGATGTCGTAGGGCTTCTTGCTTCTCGCGTTACGCGCCTCGACTGCGGAGTGGATTCGTCTGAGGACAGTCCCGCTCCCTTCGAGCGTCGTTTCGTGGAGTATGAGAAGAAGCTCGTCGCCGCCGAGCCTGCATATGACGTCGGATTCCCTCAGCACGCCGGTTACGAGATTGACGAGCGTGATGATTACCTTGTCGCCCTCTTTGTGGCCGTAGCTGTCGTTTACGAGCTTGAGGTTGTCGAGGTTGATGTAGCAGGCTGTGAAGCTCCTGCCGTGGCGCTCGCAGAGCTTTATCTGTTTTCGGAGCGCGTCAATACCCGCCCGCCGGTTGAGAATCCCCGTCATCTGATCGGTCATGGAGTGTTTCTTTGCGGCTATCTCGGCGAGTTTCCTGGCCGAGATGTCGGAATAGGAGAGAACCGCGCCGGCCACCTCGCCGTCGTTGACGAGCTGCGTCACCGAAAGCAGAAACCACCTCTTCCTGCTGCCGGAATGGCTTGGAAGCTCGACGGTGAATCTGCCCTTTTCGCCCCGGATCAGGCTTCTGATGTTCCTGACGACCGTCGAAATCCTGCCTTCGGGGGAATTGTGCCTTCTCAGCCTGGCGAGGTAGTTGGCTCCCACCGCCGGCCTGTCGAGGACGCCCGCGGGCTGCCTTTCGGGAAAGTTCTCCCATGCGGTGTTGACCGCGATTATCCTGCCCGTCTTGTCGAGGACGGCTATCTGCTCTTCGAGAGAGTCGAGCGCAGCTTGCGCGATGCCCGTCGGGTCATCTGCTGCAAGGGGGTCGACATTCGTTTTTTTTGCGACCATCAGCGTGTTTGTAAAGTCCGTGTACTGTGTCTGCTGTTCCGCTATGAAGATCATGTTCCCGTTCCCGGCCCTGAAATTATAAAATTCCGCTCACGCGTTCATACTTATATACGTATGTACCGTGTTAAACGGATTAGGTTCAGGCTAATTTTTTGCCGGGTGCGGGTTTGAAACCGTATGAAGTCCTCGCCTCGATCCGCATCCATTGCCAAGGTCTATCCTAATTTGTATACATAAAGAAATAGACAGTGGTCAAGTATTTTTAACCGCGATTATGAAAGGCCGAATGCCGGATTCGCAGGCCCGGGCTCATGAACCGCCCTGTTTGGTAGGGGGCTCGTAGTCGAGGGCGTGATCGTATCCGAGCTCGTTAAGCGCCTTGATTACGCTTTCCAGGCAGCTCGTCCTGGGGCCCGGCATGTTCTCTTCCGTCGCCACTTCGAGCTCCCTCGCGTCGTATTCCCACCTTTTCAGTATGTCGATCTTCTGCTCGCGCGTGAGGCCCTCGGCGGAGACCACGTCTTCAGGCGCGGCGAATACGGCCGACGGGTTTAAAAGCGCTCTATCGAGATCTACCATGGATGAGCTGTCCTCCCTGTAATAACTATAATCGATTATCCATCCGGAATGAAATTCCCGGGTCGGCCGCTTTCCCGGGACGGGGGTTTTGCGCCGAAACGCGTATGCCGGTTCCAGGCTCTCTTTGCTCTTACCGTTCCCGGCATGTATACTTGACCTTATCAAGGCAAAACTAATCCTGGGTAAGTATTTAGTGATATTTACCGAATCCGGTTCCGGTTTCACAGCCTCCTGCCCCGCGCTTCCTTATTTTCGCGTTTCCGGAGAAACCTTGGCAGAAACCGAAGCGCTCGCGTTCGAAACTCTCCGGAACTACGTCCGGAAGGGAAACGAGCTTGAAACCCGGCATGAGACGGCGCTGGAAGTCGACAGAATATGGCAGGGAGTAGTCGAACCTGCCCTGAGCGAGGTTTCTCGCAAGGCGTCTCTAAACGGCTGGTCGATCGATTCCTGTCACAACAGCAAGGGGTTTAACCAGATAAACAGGTTCAACAGATCGTGCTCCATCCGCACGACCGGAACAAACTCCTCCGTGAGGAAACTCACGATCGGGTGGAGAACAGGGTCGGACTCGTTCTCCTTCGGGAATCCGCTCACCGTATTCGGATGGAAAAACGTAAAGCATTCCAGTCTCAGCCTCGTCTCCCTGGTGGACGACCTGACCGACAGACTCCTTGCCTAGAACCCTCCGAGAAGCGCTTGCGCGCGGACTTCCCCCGGGGACAATGAAAGTCGATATGCGGGCCGCGTCCGATCGAAAGCCCGCGCAGTATGCTTGCTGATGAGGTATTGACAATGTACGGAGTGAAGGGCCGGGACAGTGCGGCCGGCATTCCTTCCCGGACGGCCCGATCAAGGCGTTCCGGACCATAACTTTTTTAAAGGGAGAGTAAAATGCAGGGAAAGAAACTTTATGTAGGCAACCTCAATTACAACACGACCGAGGCCGATCTCAGGACTTTATTCTCGGAGTACGGCAAGGTTACCGACGTGCGTGTGATCGGGGACAAGGGCTTCGGGTTCGTCGAGATGGACACGCAGCTCGAAGCCGAGAAGGCCAAGGACGAGCTCGACGGGCGCGAGTTCAACGGGCGCTCGCTCAAGGTGAACGAAGCCCAGAAGAATCCGGCCTCCGGAGGCGCGAGGCGCGGCGGTAAGCCCGGCGGCTATGGCGGGGGCGGTGGTGGATACGGCGGCGGGGGAGGAAGCCGCGGAGGACGCGGCGGCCCTGGAAAGAAGAGATAATCCGCGGCAGCAGTCATCCTTAATTAACGCGCTCCCCGGGTCCGCGCCGGCGGAACATATTTTTTCCTCCGCGCAGAAATTTCAGACCGGTATTTCAATTCCCGGGGAGCGGTATTATTCTTCGACATGGGGCCTCGCGTAACAAAGGCGGGCCCGGAGAGGAGGTGCCCGATGCCGAATCCGGTACATGTCGCAAGATTCACACTCGCTTTATTCTTCCTCGCCCCGCTACTGTTCTTAGCGGCGGCCTGCGATTCCAAAGACGGAAAGGACAGCTTCGAGAAGCGCTGCCTCGACTCACCGAGCGGCGAAATCTGCGACCAGAAATACGCCCTCTGCATAGCGGCGAGCTGCGACCCCGACACCATAGACGGCGACACGATAGAATGCGGCCGGTGCGACTCGGACGACGGGAGCTGCGGGCACTGCTACGTTTTCGAGGGGAAGTCGTGCTCGTATAACAAGCCCTGCAGCGAGGTCAGACCGTCCGGCGATATAGTTTATTCCACGTATTCCGAGGTGCTCAGCCTCGAATACGATTTCGGCGTGCTCACGTGCGACGAGCCCGACGGCCGTCAGGCCGGGTGCATGGACGCCGAATGCAGGCTGACAGGAGAGACTGTCGAGCTTACTGACAGCCTGGGAGTGACGCAGAACGTGCCGACCGCTGTTTGCAAGTGCAGGCTGATTAGTAACGGGGGCGAGCAATCGACGCTCGGCGGGAAGTGCAATACCGAGAACTGCTCGTCGATATGGTCTACGGCGAAGGATCATCCGGGAGTGCTCAGCTTCGTGCCGCAGTGTTCTCAATGACAATAAATATTCAGGGGGGAATATGCCTAAAATAGACGAAATAGCGGACGGTGTTTACCGTATCGAAGTAGTTTATAAAGAGATAGGGCTTCAGTTCAATCACTTTTTAGTGAAGGACGACGAGCCGCTTCTCTTTCATACCGGGCTTAACTCGATGTTCGGTGAGATACTGGAAGGCGTCTCGAAGATAATGGACCCGAAAACGCTCAGGTGGGTCGGGTTCAGTCATTTCGAATCGGACGAATGCGGCTCGTTAAACAAGTGGCTCGAGCTCGCGCCCCGCGCCGATGCCGTGTGCTCGACGCTCGGGGCGGTCGTGAGCGTGAACGATTTCGCCATACGTCCTGCGAGGGGCATGAACGACGGTGAAACGTTTCAGACGGGAAAAAGGAGCTACAGGTTCTGCTCGACCGCGCACCTGCCTCACGGCTGGGACGCGGGCGTGCTTTTCGAGGAGACGGACGGGACGCTCTTCTGCTCCGACCTTTTCACGCACTTCGGCGATGTCGAGCCGCTGACAGCCTCAGACATAGTCGGGAGGGCGAAGGACTCGCTCATCAACATGCAGCAGAGTCCCTTCGCTTATTACATCCCGTACACGCCGCAGATGAGGGGCATATTCGACAGGCTGGCCGCGCTCGACTCGAAGACGCTTGCCGTGATGCACGGCTCGTCGTTCACGGGCGACTGCGGGAAGGCCCTGATCGAGCTGTCGGGAGTGATAGAAGAAACGCTGGGCTGACGTCGCCCCGGTTTAGGTCAGCCCGGAACTATCAGAAGCGTGACAAAGTAGCCGGCAGCTATGCTGACTGCGCCGAGCGCTATGCCCCTTGCAATCTCTCCGGACGGAACTTTCAGGCGGACGAGCGAGAATATCATCCCGGCCCATACGAGCGCAGCGAAGATAGTGAATTGCGGCGATTTGTAGAATATCGACGTGAAGACAACGAGTATCAGCGCCCTCGCGATGTGAAGGTTCGAATCACGGCCGAGCCTCGCCAAAAGTATCAGAACCGGCAGCGCGATTACAACCTGCGAGAGGAACGCAGGGTAGGGGCCTATGGCAGCCCTCGCCGCGACGAGCAGGTAGAACGGCAGCCCGCCCAGCGCGACGATATCCCTGAAAATTTCCTGTTTTGTATTTTCTCTTTTATACAAGCTATTTATAAACATTTATATGACCTCCAGCTAGTACTTGCTAAATTCCGCTCCTGGATTGTAATATTTATAATAATTAATTCGTTTTATCAGTCTACTTTAGAGAATGGCCATGGAAAAACTCCCAACTAGATCTTCGCAACACGAAACTGGTGATAGAGCAGATAGAGTATTCGGATATAAATGTCCGGATAATTGGACATTAGAACCAATTACAAAAGATTATGGACGCGATTATATCGTTAGTATTTTCAAGGATAAATCAATAAAAGAAGAATTCAATTTGCAACTAAAAGGTAGTAAGAATGCAAAATATAGTAGGGGGAGTGATTATATAAGCTTCTCTTTAGAAGTAACTACAGCTAACTACCTTCTCAACCGCGAAGAACCTTCAATGTTAGCAATATGCGATGTGAGTAAGGCTGGGAAACCCGTTTATTGGGTCTGGTTGAACGAAGAAATAAAACGTATTGAAGAATCGAACCCCGATTGGCAACAACAGAACTCAATTGCATTCAGAATTCCGACCTCTTCGCTATTAGATGGAGCTAGCCATAATGAAATTGAGGGATATGTCCAGAAATATTTAAGTGTTAAGAGGTTGGATTACATGGCTGGCAGTGTACTACGCAGCGCCTTTAACAAAGACTCTGAGCTTATAATTGAAAAATATGCGGACTCGCCAAGAGAATATTTAGAAAAAGAAGTTATAAAACCTTTAAGTAATACAGGGATGTTTAGTGTCACTACTACGAAATCAGGTTCTGAAATTAAAGCTTATAACGAAACTGAAATAAAACTAATAAAGAAGCTCGATCAAATCTCTACATATTTAAACTTAACTCAAGATCGTTTGGCAAAGGAACTTCTGGAAGAAATCGAACCAGAAATATCGCAGATATCATATGAAGAAATTAAGGCACGTTATTTAAATTCTAAAGGAGTATTAGCCATATTTAATGGAGAAACGCTAGAGGCTTTGGAATACTATAAAGTTTCGAATGCTTACGTTCCTGCAGAACCCAAATATATAACAAATCTACTCTATGCAGAATTGGAAATCGCAAAAACAACTAAGAGTGGAGAAATTGAATTACCTTTTGATTGGGAAGAGAGGCTTGAAAAAATTCTAGTACAAAAGCCTGATTTCACCAACGCCATTAGATTAAAGGCACAATTTTTAAGTGAAACTCAGGGGCCAAATGAAGCAGAAGCTTCTCTTAGAAGTTCAGAACATTGGGATAAGGAGCAGGTAGGCTTCCTTAGTCTATTGTCTGAATTGTACTACGACGTTGGAGATATAAATCGTGCACTTAATTTATTTGAAGAAGCGGAACCATTCATGGTTGATAGTCCTTGGTATTTCTGGACTCAATACGGATCGAAATGCTTAATAAAAGCCTTGGATAACGATGAATTCACGTTTAGAGGTTATGGACCACCAAATCTCGATTTGCAATTATTAAATAAGGCATATGATTGTTATAGCAAAGCAATTAAATCTATAACCTCAATTGGCTACCCAACTCAATCTGCTCCAGCGATAGTGAATTATTCAGTTGTTTGTATGCTATTAGGCAAGCCTGAAGAATCGGACGCGTTATGCATCAATTACTTACATATACATCCTCATCATTTTGATGTTGGCGGTGCTTTAGCCGCAAGTCTATTTCGTCAAGGTAAAGCGGATAAAGCATTTCCCTACGTTAAATCCGTTTATGATTCTAACCCTAATGGAATGTCAGAGTATAGAAACTACGCACTCGTTCTCTTAGCATGCGAAGATTATGAAAGCTTAATTAGACTCGTCCAAGAGAGGGAGAGCTGTGGGTTTATTGATAAGGAAGAAGAAGGGCTGTCACGAGAATTAGTATCTGTATCTTTATTTGAGCTTGGTTTATATGAAGAATCAAATAAACAAATTGAAATAATGCGAAATGATTCAAGCTTGGCGAAACAAGCTTTCATAACCGAAGCATTTATTGCTCATAAAAAGAGAAATCCACAAGAAGAAATCATATCTATTTACAGAAGTGCTCTTATAACATTCCCCAATGACGAGGAAATATTAACCAAACTTATAATTGAATTAGGCAGAGATGCGAATAGTTATGCTAAAGAGATAAAGGATTCAATTGAAACTATTATGACTGTGAGACAATTAATGCCAGAGGAGTTTTACCTCCTAGGCAATGCATATATGAATTTAGATCTCACAGAAGAAGCTATTGATATTTTTACTAAAGCGGAAATCCGCTTTCCTTTTGACTACAGATTTATATGTGAGAAAGCAAATGCCTGCACGAAAAAAGGAGATGACGAAACAGCATTTAAACTACTT
>JAGVLR010000131.1 GCA_020054175.1 Candidatus Dadabacteria bacterium | reverse complement strand
GTTATTGAGGGAAAAAGGCTTTTCGCTGAGCGGTGCGTATGCGAACCATCCGACGTCCGGCGCGCCGCTCTGAGTGAAAAAGCTGTAGTAGAGGAGTATTCCGCCGAATGCGAAGAGCCAGAAGCTGAGCGCGTTAAGCCTCGGGAAAGTCATGTCGCGCGCCCCGATCATTAGAGGCACGAGATAAACCCCGACGCCTATCAGGAACGGCATGACGACAAAAAATATCATCGTCGTCCCGTGCATCGTGAAGAGCTGGTTATAGATCTCGGGCGAAAGCAGCTCGCTCCCGGGCCTCGCGAGCTGCGTCCTTATCATCAGCGCTTCGAGGCCGCCTATTACAAAGTAAATCAGCGTGCCTATGAGATACATTATCCCGATCTGCTTATGGTCGATCGATGCGACCCAGCTGAGGAGTCCGGTATTCTCTCCAAGCCTCGGCAGGGGCTCCGTGCTTTCGGGCACGATCGGTATTCTACTGCTCATCCAGCGCCTCCAGGTACGCGACTATGGCCTTTATCTGTTCGTCCGAGAGTTTCATGTTCGGCATCAGCGCTCCGGGTTTGTATCTGTTCGGGTTCTTGAGCCACTTGGCGAGGTTGTCGGGCGTATTCGACAGAACGCCGGCTCCGATAGTATCCCGCGTCGCCAGGTAAGTCAGGCTCGGCCCCACGCGCGCCGCGGCCGGGGTTCCGGCTATAGTATGGCAGTTCATGCAGGCCGCTTCCTGAAATATCTTCGCCCCTTCGGCTGCGATTCCCGACGCGGGCGTTTCGGGTATCCGCGCCTGCGCCTTGAGCCATTCGGAGAATTCCTCCTCCGTTTGGGCGATCACGCGTATACGCATGTTCGCATGCTGCGTGCCGCAGAACTCGGCGCACGCCCCTAGGTAAACACCGGGCTCCCCGGCGACTACCCACATATAGTTCGTATGCCCAGGGATGAGGTCTATCTTCCTTCCGAGCTCGGGCACCCAGAAATCGTGAATGACGTCCACCGATTCCAGCCTGGCCAGAAGCGGCCTGCCGGCCGGGAGATGGACTTCGTTCGCCGTCAAAACGCCCGCCCCGGGGTAGATAATTTCCCACCACCACTGATGACCTATGATTATGATGTCGGGCTCCCTGTCTGCGCTCGGGGGGTCGACGGCCCTCATCGTCGAGCACGTGAGCAGGAAGAGCACGGTTATTATGGCGACAGGTATCAGCGTCCACGTGATTTCGAGCTTGAGACTTCCGAAATCCTGGTAGGGCTCGCCTTCTTCGCCCGGCTTTTTCCTGAACCTGATAATGATATAGGCGACTGCGATTGCTATGATGCCGAGAATGACCACCGAAATGGCTATCGTGTAGTAGGTCAGGCCCGCCAATGCTTCCATTTGTGGAGAGCTTGGATTAAAAAGGCCGCCTAGGTTTTTCATGTCAGTTTGAGTGAAAAAAAGTTTAGAAAGTTAAGCTGCGCCAGACATAGCCATTATAAAGACACCCGCGGGTTATTGTCAACCCCCGCGAGTCCGTCAGGACTATTTCTCCCGCGTCATTTTTACTCATATTTCAATGTTAATTTGTGGTATTATCATGCATAATTATCGGGCTCCTCAGGATTGGCAGGTGGTTTCGATATTCAGTCTTAATAATGCAGCTTTGTCCTCCAGATGAAGAAAGTCAACATACTACTTTTCCTGATTTTATATCTGACCCTTTCTCCCGACAACATACATCACTCCGCTTTCGCCGCGGAAAAGACCGACAACAACGCCGAGTCTTCCGAAACCCCGCCGGAAGAGGTTGCCGTCCGCATATCCAAGGTTAAAATCAAGGGCGCCAAGGCTGTTTCCAAACAGGACATAGAGCAGAGCATAGGAACGGAATCGCCGTCGATAAAGTTCTGGGTGAAGAAGCCGGAATTCAACGAAGAGGTCCTCATCGACGACATGGTGAGGATAAAGCGGCTTTACGCGAGCCACGGCTACTACGACGCCGAGGCTACCTACGAGCTCAAGTACAACAACGATCATTCCCGTGTCGAAATAACGATCAACATAAAAGAGGGCGAGCCGGTCATACTCACCGAGCTCAGCATCACATACGAAGGCGATCTTACCGAAAAAACCAAGAAGGATATAGTCAAGGCAATCCCTCTCAAGGTGGACAAAGTTTTCTCCCCCGCTGGATATCAGCAAACCAAGGGCGCCATAGAAGAGATACTGTCGAACGAGGGCCATCCCAAGGCCGTCGTCGAGGGCGAGGCGCTGGTGAACAGGAAGGAGAAATGGGCGAAAACCACGTTCGTGTTCAAACCCGGCCCCATCTATACGTTTGGCACGGTCACGGTCGAAGGCAACGTCGAAGTGGAAAGCTACGTCGTGTCTAGAGAAGCGCTCTTTAAAGCGGGCGACACCTACTCGCTCCAGAAGATAAACGAAACCCAGGCCAATATCTTTCAGCTCGGGCTCTTCAGGTCCGTCGTGATCGACCCCGTCTTTAACGAGGACACCCACGTCGCGGACATCAGAATAAGCGTCAAGGAGAGAAAGCAGGGCTCGGTGAAGTTC
>JAGVLR010000148.1 GCA_020054175.1 Candidatus Dadabacteria bacterium | reverse complement strand
GGGTTCTTCCCCTCGGCCAGCCTCTTTTTATTGACGGGGTGATCTTTCAGAATTTCCCTCGATTTTTCGATCATTCGATTCAGGATTTCCGTCCCCGCGCCTGTAGGTATATAGGCCCCGACCGCTTTTCCCGATATGTCGTGAGGGGGGGTCGTGTGAATATCCTTGTTGCCACCCGACCAGACAAGAAGGTGCCTGTAGCTGACGCCGGGATGGAACGTGAAATTTTCCTCTTCCAACTCCTTTTTGAGGTCGAGTATTATCTCGCGCGCCTCTTCGGTCGTTATGTGCCCGGCGCTGTAGTCTTCCATAATCGTCTCGCCGCCGTTTTGGGCTAGCGTAACGAGGTTACATCTCAGCGTAACGTCCTTCTCGCCGAGCGGGACGCCTATGCTCGCCGCTTCGAGAGGGGACCTCCCGGTGTAGTAAACCATCGGGTCGTACCCGAGCACTGTGAGGTTACCGACGTCGCTTCCCGGGGGGAGCGGGTCGGGTATGGTCTTCACCATGCCGAACGTTGTCGCGCACCTGGCTATCCTGTCTAAATTAGGAGTTCTTGCGAATTCGAGCGGGGTTTTTCCGCCGAGCTGAGGTAGCGGGTGGTCGGGCATGCCGTCGCCCTGGAGTATCACGTATTTCATGAGAGTAAGATGTTAAATGCTTTTAGGGAAGAATCAAGAAATGAACTATGTAAAAATGGCTGTTTTAAGCTACACGAGAATAGTGTACACTATAACACGAAAGCGGGGGGCCAGGTCGTGCAAAGGAATATTACATTTAGCGCAGAGGAAGAACTGATAAAAAAGGCCAGGAAGAAGGCTCAAAAAGAGAACACTACGCTTAACGCCGAATTTCGCGAGTGGTTAAAGCGATATATCGGCGCCGATAAACACCTGGTTAATTTTGAGAGCTTGATGGAATCTCTCCGCTATGCGGACTCGGGCGGCGGATCGTACAGCCGGGACGAAATGAATGAGAGATAAGTATTTCATCGATACAAATATTTTCGTTCATTCTTTCAATTCAGAGGATAATAACAAGCGGCGAATTTCTTCCGAGTTGATTTCCAGCGCTCTGACAAACCATTATGGCTGTATAAGCTATCGGGTGATGCAGGAGTTTCTTAACGTTGCTAGGCGCAAATTTGTTAAACCGCTTTCAATCTCCGATTGTCAAAGATACCTGAGCACCGTTCTGGAGCCGCTTTGTGAAGTGTATGCGAGCGGGGGACTTTATTACCAGGCGTTGGAAATTTCGGAACGGTGGCAATATTCATTTTATGATTCATTGATTATAGCGGCGGCAATCAATTCGGAATGCTCCCTGCTTTACTCGGAGGATTTTCAGAACGGTCAAAAGATCCAGAGCATTACAATCGTTAACCCTTTTTTATAACTGCGGGAATCAGAAAGGAAGCGCATTAATTCAGTTTGCGCCTTCGAGTTTCACAACCTGCTTCTCGGCGTGATACGAGCTTCTGACGAGGGCGCCGGCTTCTATGTGAGGAATCCCTATGACGTTCTCGCCGTAGGTCTTGAGCGATTCGAACTCCATCGGATGATAATACTTCGTGACGGGCAGGTGGTCGTGAGTCGGCTGGAGGTACTGACCGATGGTCACAATGTCGCAGCCGACACCCTTAAGGTCCTTCAAAGTTTCGAGGAGCTCCTCGACCTCTTCACCGAGGCCGACCATGATCCCGGACTTCGTCAGCATCCCCTTGTTCCCGTACCGTCCGCTCTCTTCCAGGAGTTTCAGCGAGCCTTCGTAGTTCGCCTGCGGCCATACGGACCTTTTCTTCCCGGAAGGCGTAAGCTGCGGGAGGCGATAAAGCCTCGGCACGGTTTCTATATTGTGGTTGAGAACGTCGGGCCGGGCTTCGAGTATCTGCTCGAGCGCGCTGCTCTCGCCCTTGAAGTCCGGTATCAAAACCTCGATTTTCACCTTCGGGTTATATTCCCTTACTTTCCTGATGGTTTCGGCGAATATACAGGCGCTTTCGTAGTTCCTGTCGTCCCTGTTGACGGATGTGATAACGACGTGCTTCACGTGCGCGTTATTCTCCGCGAGCTTTCCGACGGCTTCCGCGACCCTCTGCGGCTCCTCCCAGTCGAGCTCGCCGCCCCTGCCCGTTTTCACATGGCAAAAGCCGCAGCTCCTCGTGCATACGTCCCCGAGTATCATGAATGTGAGGGTTCCCGCGCCCCAGCATTCGCCGATATTGGGGCACCTGGCTTCCTCGCATACAGTATGGAGGTTAAGCCCCCTCATGAGGCTTTTCAGGTGCGTATAATTCGGACCCTGGGGTATCTGGGCCTTTATCCAGCTCGGCTTTCCTGTGTTTCGCATAACGGTAAGTTTAATCGATCAGGCCCGGTTTAAGAAGCGGGCCCCTGTAGAAGTCCCAAAAAAATCAACTGCCGTGAGTGGTTCTTCCATCGTCAATGACCGTTGGAGACGAAAACGGCGACTCGTCCCCGTGTGCTGCCGCGGAGGAAGCGAGTCTCTCCTTTTCCCTCTGGAGCTTCTGGTTTTCCTCGGTGAGCTGCCTGTTTCTGGCTTCGAGCTCCTTTATTCTCCTGCTCTTGTCGCGGGAGTCCGCGCTTGTGGACAAGGACTGAAGCGCGCCGAAGAATATTGTCACAAGGGCGCCGACGAGGAATGCACCGAGGATTATTACTACGTTTTTCGTTACGTAAGGGCCGATCAGGAGGGTCTTCAGGTCGAGCTTAAGCCGAAAATCGTGGGTGAAGACGTCCAGGTTCTGCGTGTAGACGATAGCGAATAGAAGTATTACGAGAACTATGAACAGGATCTTTATAAATTTCATCTTTCACCTCTCTCAAACGTATTTAATTGCCGGCTAAGCGTTTCATAAGTATCTTCGATATACTCCGGCATTACCCTGACGTCGGCTATCACCGGCATAAAGTTGTTGTCGCCGCTCCATCTGGGGACCACGTGAAAATGAAGGTGGTCGTCTATACCTGCCCCGCCCGTTTTGCCGAGGTTCATGCCGATGTTAAACCCGTCGGGGGACAGCGCCTTCAATATTTCGGTACATTTTATCGTAAGACTCATGAGCTCCAGTCTCTCTTCCTCGCTCAAATCGGAAAGATTACTCGTGTGCCTGTACGGAACGGCCATAAGGTGTCCGTTCGCATACGGGTACCGGTTCATGATTATGAAGCTCGTCTGACCATTATATAATATGAGGTTCTTTTTGTCATTTCCTTCCCCTGGCTTGCGGCAGAAAATGCACCCCTGTTCCCTTTCCCCGGTTATATATTCTATTCTCCAAGGAGCCCAGAGCAGCTTCATTTCAATTAATTATATCGACGAGGTAAAAAAGTCCAAAGCTCGCTTTCGATGGTAACCCGGTTATGCCGGGTATTTCCACCCTGGATTGTAAAAGCTCCATGAGCTGGGATTTTTTCTTGGGATAGTAAACCAGGTTCGGTTTTCCGGTTATGCCGGCCGACTCGGAAACGTAGGCGACGGCGTCGTTTATGGTGCCTAGCTCGTCTATGAGGCCGAGCTCCTTGGCCTGGGCGCCGGTATAAATCTTGCCCTCGGCTACCTTATCCATCTGGGCTGCGTCGAGCCCCCTGGATTCCCCGACGGCGTCCTTGAACTGTGTGTAAACGTTGTCGATGAGCTCCTGTATGTACTGGCGGTCGGCCCCGGTCATTTCCCTGAAGGGGGAGCCGATATCCTTGAACTCGCCGCTCTTTATGACCTCTACATCCACCATCGCCCACGCGAGGAGCTTTTCGTAGCTCACGAACTGGGCGACGACGCCTATGCTTCCCGTTATGCTTCCGGGGTTGGCGTAAATCTTCTCGGCGGCGCAGGCGATGTAGTAGCCGCCCGAAGCCCCGACGTTCCCTATGCTGGCGACGACGGGCATCTCTTTTCTAAGCTGCTTTAATTCACTGTAAAGCTCCTGGGACGGGCCTACAGCCCCGCCCGGGGATTCTATCCTCAATACGAGGGCTTTTATCTGGGAATCATTTTTTATCGCGGTTATGCTGTCGAGATAGGTCTGGTCGTCGAGTATCACGTCCTCAACCCTGAGCACGGCCACCCTGTCCCCGGACGAAAGCGTGTCGCCCCCTGAAATAAGGAGGCCGCACCCAACGCCGGCTATGAATGTGAAGAAGAGGAAGATGACCGCCACTATGGCGAAGACGACTCTCCGCAAGCTCAGACTACCTCGCCGTTGTTGATGTCTTTAAGCTTTTCCCTGAGCACGTCGCCGAGCTTTACCGAAGGCTCGCCCTGAGAGGACATGAAGTTGGAAACCCTTTCTTTTTCGAGCTTGTCGTCGTGCCTTCTCTTGCTGAGGTTTACCTGGCGCTTTATCTTGTCGAACCCTGTCACGAGAGCGGTTATCTCGTCGCCCGCGCTGATATTCCTGGGAACGTCCCTGTTTTCCTTGTCCTGGCTGAGTTCGCTGGCCCTTATCCAGCCCTCGATGTCGTCTTCGAGCTCGACTGTGACGCCCCTGTCCCTGACTTCCTTTATCTTGCCCGTTACGATTGTTTCGCCAGACTTGTACTTCTTCTGGGCGCTCTCCCAGGGGTCCCCGCCGAGCTGCTTTATACCGAGGCCTATCCTCTGGTTTTTGTCGTCGACGTTGAGAACGACGACCTCGATCTCGCCGCCCTTTTCAAAGGACTCGTCTTCGGGGTTGACTCTTCCCTTCCAGGTTACATTGTCGGGCCTGACGAGGCCGACTATATTCTCCGCCACTTCGACGAATAATCCCTTATCGGTGACGTTCCTGATAATGCCTTTTATCCTGGTGCCGGACGGATGCGTTTCCTTGAACTGTTCCCACGGGCTCTGCTCTATCTGCTTAAGGCTGAGGGATATGCGCCTGTTCGCGGTATCGACGTCGAGCACCACCGCTTCGAGCTCCGTGCCCGGCTGAACGACTTCTTTAGGATGGCGGAACTTTTTGGTCCAGGTGATTTCGGATATGTGGACAAGGCCCTCTACTCCGGGCTCGAGCTCTACGAAGATGCCGAAATCCGTGAGCGATACGGCCTTCCCGCGGATGTTCGTCCACGGCACGTACTTGCCCTTCACGGATTCCCACGGGTCGGGCGTCGTGTCCTTGAGGCTGAGCGTTATCTTCTCGCCTTCGTCTATTTTTATGATTTTTGTAGTTACCTGCTGGTCCCTCGAAACCACGTCACCGGGGTGGGCGACCCTTCCCCACGCGACCTCGCTTACGGGGATGAACCCTTCGACGCCGCCGATGTCGACGAACGCGCCCTGGTTGATAATGTTGAGGACCCTTCCTGTTACCTCTTTACCGACCTCTATCGAAGCCAGCGTTTCCTGCCTCATGCTGTCGCGCACTTCTTCGAGGTGCACCCTTCTGGAAAGGACCACGTCTCCCTGGTTGAGCTTTATTATCCTGGCTTCAATGGTTTCGCCGATGAGAGCGTCGAGGTCCTGCCTGGGAACGATGTCGATCTGGGAGGCAGGGATAAATGCCCTTATGTTTATCGTCTCGCCGATGTCGGCTATCAGACCGCCCTTTACCTTCTGCTGTATTACAGCCTTTACGAGTTTTCCCTGCTCGAAATTCTCTTGTACGACCTTGTTTTCCTTGAGGAGGTCAGCCTTTGCCTTCGAAAGCCTCGGGAGGCCCTCGCTTACCCAGTTGTCGAATATAACTTCTACCTCGTCGCCTACCTTGACGGCGAGCTCACCCTTCTTATTGTAGAATTCCCTTATCGAAACCGCGCCTTCGGATTTCGAGCCGAAGTCTATGAATACGTCTTCCTGGTCGACCCTGACGACGATGCCTTTGATCGCCACTCCCCTGTCCGGGATGGCCATGCTTTCGTCGACCATATCTGCAAAATCTTTTTCTTCTGCCATATACCTGCCTTCTTTGTCGAGTATTGTCCGTCTAAGCTAACTGCCCGAGTTCACTATTAGAAGTAGAATGGGGTAGTGTTGACTTCTTCAACTATCCTTGAACTGCCGATATTATTTTGCTTATTACTTCGTCGGTCAATAGATTTGTAGTATCTATTATGACCGCATTCGGGGAGGGATGCAAGGGAGATTCTGCCCGCTCGCTGTCCTGTCTGTCCCTCCTGACGAGCTCTTTTTCGACCTCCGGAAGGTCCGCTTCCTTACCCGATTCCCTCAGCTGAGCCCATCTTCTCCTGGCCCTTTCTTCCGTAGTGGCGGTAAGATAGAACTTGAAATCGGCGTCCGGGAATACGAAGGTTCCCATGTCCCTTCCCTCGGCTACGATGCTCCCCATGCGCCCTGCCTCGCGCTGGATCGAAACCAGCTTTTCCCTTACGGGTTTCTTTGTCGCCACGTCCGAGGAAAGCCGCGAGATTGCGGGAGTCCTTATCCTGCCCGCGACATCCTCTCCGTCCAGAAGAACCGAGAGGCTGCCGTCCGGATTCTTTCTGAATCCGACGGAGGTGCCCTCGAGCATCCGCAAAAGCTCGGCACCGTTCTGTATATCGACCCCCATAATCGCGGTCTTAAGAGCTATGGCCCTGTACATTGCGCCGGTGTCGAGGTATATGCAGCCTGTCTTCTCCGCGACAGCCTTCGACACAGTGCTTTTCCCGACGCCCGAGGGGCCGTCTATCGTTATGATCATCGCTTTTAGGTTGCCATGGGATGGTTTTTACGCCCGCATATTTTTAAGAGATAAGCGGCTAACTTCTAAGCCCTTTAAGCACATCGAAGAATTCAGGGAAGGATATGGCGACCGCTTCGGCGTCGTCTATCTCAGTCTCCCCCTCGGCCCTGCTCGCCGCCACCGCAACCGCCATCGCTATGCGATGATCCCCCCAGCTATCGCATTTGGCACCGCTCAGATGCCCTTTCCCCGTAATAGCCATACCGTCGTCGAATTCCTCGATGTCAGCACCCATCTTTCTGAGC
>JAGVLR010000168.1 GCA_020054175.1 Candidatus Dadabacteria bacterium | reverse complement strand
CCAGTTCATATTTTATTCCGCGAGAATCGACGTGCCTTCGAAAAGCCAGCTCTGGGGGCTCTACGTCTCGATAGCGCAGTCGGGCTTCAATTCCCTTTACGTCGACGGTGAGGGCGTGAAGGACGGCTTCGAGTTCGCGAACATGAAGGCGGGCGGAAAGGCGATATTGTACAAGACGGCCAACTCCGTTCTCTCCGGAGGGCTCGAGCTTATAATCCCGACGTCTTACAAGGACAACCTCGGGCGGCTCGAAACCCTTCTACTTTTCAGAAGGAACTTCCCCGTCAATCTCCAGAAGGCTTGGACAGCGGCGCCTTATCTGTCGGCCGCCGCATGGAAAGGGCCCTTCAGCGTTCAGGCCGTGGCTTCGAGCGGCTTTATAGTCAACGCAGGCGGGCTCGAAGGGGACGGCTTCGAGTACAGGGCGGACTTCGGCGCGGCCGCCGGTGTAAATATCCCCGTGGTAACGTCGCCCGTCGTCTTCGCGGAGCTCGACGGTTTTTCGGTGCCCACTGCGAAGACGTTCAAAAAAACCGGGCTTTATATGTCCTCCGGCGTAAGGTTCGGAAGGAAAGTCAGCCCCGGCGTCTCATTTCAGCTTCCCGTATACGGGCCCGACAAGAGGATCGACAGGTTCAGCTATAAATTCGATCTCCAGATCAGGTTTTAAAATCAGGTCCGTAGCTTGTTTCTGCATCCGTTCAGATCTTCGCTTTATGAAATGTCGTTTTATACATATTTAAATTGTCGCATTTTCGGTGTATCTTTAGAGTGCAATTCTTTTCCTGCGGACGCCCGCGTGAAGAGGACGAGGACCAGAGGGTAATAGGTGAGGTTGCTTCAAAGGTGCGTTTTTATACTGCTGGCGGTCGTAATTGCCTCAGGCGCGGCAGCACAGGAAGAGGTGCGTGTCGAAGACCTCTTCGAGTACGCCGGAACAACGGCGCCCGGGTCTGAAACGGGCGGCGAAAACGGCGAGCCGGAAAAGCCGGTTATCGAAGAGGTGGGGCCCGAGAAGCTCGGCTTCAAAGAATTCATGCGCGACAGCGCGATAGCCTATACCGGCGTCTGGGCGGCCAGGTTCTTTTACGTAAGGAACAAGAACAGCAGGATATTCGATACTTCCCTTTCAAAATGGTGGAACAACGTCTCCCAGTGGCCGGTTTGGGACGACGGGGATTCGTTCTTCACGAACTGGGTCACTCACCCGATCGTCGGCTCACAGGAATATCTCTTCTACAGGGCCATGGGGCATTCGAGGTGGGTGTCTGCCCTGGGCGTGGTTCTCCAGAGCACGCTCTTCGAATATACAGTCGAGGGTCTCGTAGAAACACCTTCCCTCGCCGACCTCATATCCACGCCCGGGGTCGGCGTTCCGATGGGAATTCTTCTTGAGGAATCCTCCAACTGGCTCGTTTCGACTGACTTCGTCCCCGCAAAAATACTGGGCCACATTTTAAACCCGATGAGGAACTTCGTTCACGATAGACAAATCGGGGTCTACAATCCCTTCACGAAGCAGTTCATGTCAGTAAGCGGTCCGCTCGAATTCGCTCCGGGGAAACCTGAAGCGATTGATCTCGCCTATCCTTTTTTTCTCGAGCAGCCGTTTCCCCTCGGCAGATTCCGCGCCGACCTTGAAGTCGTAAATCTTAAAAAGAATATGGGCAACGGCGAGTTCATTTTCTACTCGCTCCGCATAGACGTCCCCTCTAAGAGCCGCCTCTGGGGTGTTTACGTTCAAATAGCGCAGTCCGGAATAAATTCTCTCAGCGTGGACGGAGAAGGGCAGAGGGACGGCTTCGAGTTCGCCAACGTCCTCGTCGGCGGAAAGCACATAATGTTCAAAACGCACAACTCGATCGTCTCGGCCGGGCTCAACCTCATGCTGCCGACGTCCTACAAGGACAACGTCGGAAGGCTCGACACCATTCTTATGTTCAAGAGAAATTTCCCCATTAATCTACAGAAGGCCTGGACAGTAACGCCCTACATCAGCGCCGCGGCCTGGTCCGGGCCGTTTAACCTCCAGCTCATGGTTGCCAACGATTTCGTCCTGAACGCCTCCGGGCTCGAAGGAAACTCGTTCGAGTACAGGATCGACTACTCCGCCGCCGCCGGAGTAAATATTCCGGTCATCGCGTCTCCGGTCCTTTTCGCCGAGTTCAACGGCTATTCGCTGCTGACAGCGGACACGTTCGAAAAGACGGACCTCATCATGACAGGCGGCGTAAGGCTCGGACGAAAATACAGCCCGGGGTTTGCCATGCAGTTCCCCCTTAGCGGCCCCGACAAGAGCATAGACAGATTCAGCTACATGTTCGATTTTCAGGTCAGATTCTGATCTGTCGCGGCTCGCGGCGGCAGTCCGGCATATTCCGGCCCGGTCTGTGATCAGTCCCATTTCTCAGCGCAGTCAGCTGCTCCCGCCTGATACGCCCCACGATTAATGGTATATGCATTAATGGGCTTTAAATCGGCGCAAAAAGTCATTACAATTCAGATTATTGCATGCGGCTTCTCTCTTTAAGGCGGCGGCCCGCCGGTGTCCTGGAGCCCCATGCGGCGAGGACGGAGGATGCGATGAGGGTGAGGGCAGCTTTTCTTCTCCTGCTCACCATCTTAAGCCCGTTTGCTGAAACGGGTGCTCGGGCCGGGGATAATCAACCGTACCTGTTTGCCGATGAGTCTGCGGTAAAACCCGCGGGTGACGATGACGTTATAATTTCCCTGGGCGAAGATTACGAGCTCGGCTCCTACCAGGATACCGGGCTCAGACCCGCCGATTTCGAAACCTTCATGTACGACACCCTCATCTGGTACACCGTGCAGTGGGGGGGCAGGTTATGGTGGGTGAGGGACAAGAATATAAAAATATTCGACGCTTCCTTCTCCACCTTCTGGAATAATCTTACTTCCGCTCCGGAATGGAACGACGGCGACACGTTCCTCGTCAACTGGGTGATGCACCCGTTCTTCGGCATGCTTCACTACCAGTTCTACAGGGCGAGGGGACACAGCGTATGGGCCTCGGCGCTGGGGTCGGTCATTCAGAGCACTCTCTTCGAATACGCTATAGAGGGCTGGGTCATCAAACCCTCGGGCATTGACCTCATAGTGACGCCCGCAATAGGCGTCCCTCTCGGATGGAGCATGGAAAAACTCTCCGACTGGCTCATCGAGCAGGACAGCGGCGCCGCGCACGTGGCGGCTTACGTTGCCAACCCAGCGCGGCTCTTCGTCAAGAACCGGAACCTCGGCCTGATTAACCCCCTCACCGGCGCATTCCAGTTCCAGGGGCCGTTCACCATATCGACGACGAAGGGGAAGGCGCTCGACCTTGCCTACCCGCGCTACTTCGAGCCCGTGCTGCCGCTCGGCAGGGTAGGGATAGATTTCGAGGTCGTAACGCTCAAGGAGACAATGGGCAACGGTCAGCTCATAGTCTATCCCGCGAGGCTCGAATTCCCTTCGGAGAGCGGATTCTGGGGGGTATATCTCGACGTCCCCTACGGAGGCGTCAACAGCGTGGAGGTCGGCGATACGAAAATAAGGGACGGCTTCGAATTCGGGAACCTCGGCATAGGCGCCAAGGGCGTTCTGGCCAAGTCCTCGAATTTCGCCATGTCGGCGGGGACGAAGATATTCTTTCCGACCTCTTTCACCGACGACCAGAACAGATTGCAGCAGGTGATAAAGTACAGGAGATTCATCCCGACATATCTCTTCGAGGCCTACGGCTTCTCGCCATACATTACCGCCGGGGCGTGGCGCGGGCCGCTCAGTATACAAACGTCCATAGGCTTCGACTTCATCTTCAACGCGAAGAACTTCGAGGGGAACGATTTCGAGAACAGGTTTACATATCATGCGGCGTTCGGGCTCGACGTTCCAATGCCCGGCTCGCCGATTATTTATTTCGAATTCGACGGCTATACGATAACGACCTACGACAGCGAGGGGAGCGGGACGGACCTCTACCTTACCCCAGGGCTCAGGTTCGGGCGCAAGTACAGCCCCGGATTCGCGGTACAGTTTCCCGTAAGCGGGCCCAGCAAGGACGTCGCCCACGCGGACTTCATATTCGATTTTCAGCTCAGATTTTGAAGGGGCAGGCAAGAGTAACGGCATTCTTCCGGTGCGGTTTTCACTCCACTGCTCACTCACCGCCCACAAACGCTGTCATCTCGAACGAACGTGAGAGATCTGTTTTTTCTTGAAACCTGGCCGCGCAGATGAGCTGCCTCCCTTCCGAGGAAAGATGGCGGGATTCTATCTCACCTCAATCGTTCCCTTCATTCCTTTCTCGATATGCGCGCCGAAGATGCCCTTCTTGTTGCAGTAGAACACGAACGTTCCGGTCTTCTCCGGGATGAAAGTCACCGTAACGTCCTTGCCCGGGGGAACGTCCTTGTGGATGTCGAGCCCCGATGCAGGATCGTCTATGGAAAAATTATGCGGCACGATGGACGCAACGCTCCTTAGCATTATCTCTACAGGCTTGCCCGCCTTCACGGTTATATGGTCTGGTTTAAAGGAATAACTGTCTACGACGATCTCGAATCTCTGAACGTCCTGCGCTGGTGGTCCGGGCGTCGGCTCTTGACCCCCGCCGTAGGCGGGGCTTAAAAGGAGGGCTGCGGAAAGAAGCAGGGTAAATACGAACGGTCTCATGGTTACTGACCTCCGGTTATTTATTCCCGCTGGATTCAAAATGCCGGAGCTGGCCGCGGCTTCAGCTCTCCTGAAGCGATACGTAGGCTTCAACATCCTTATCGTACTGCGACTTCTGGCTCTGACACCTGGTTTCGTCCCCGCCGCTCGATTCCATGCACTTGTCGAGGGCGCTCCGGGATTTTTCGACGTCCTGCCTCGCCTGGCTGAGGGATTTCTTGGTCCTGGACTCCTGGAGCGGATTGTCGATGGCCATGGTCTTTCCGGTCTTTATGGTGCTGCAGGCGGCAGCCGGAAGGATAAGAGCGAGCAATAGGAGTATGGCTGTAGCGCGGATCAATCTGGCACCCCCGGGTTCAGTGTGTTTACGATTCATCGCGGGAAATTATAATCGATTTTCACAGGAGAGGCTAATACTCCCGCCACGTTAATCCGGTAATGCCTCTGAAAGTCTCGGACAACCGGGAGGTTCAGGAGACGTGGAAGCTTCCACGTCTCCCGAGCTCCATCATCACTCGATTTAATCTTGAATGTACGAAGGATTTCGAGTTGAGATCAGGCGCTGAATACGTTGAAATACTCGCCGAACAGCGAGAAGGCCTTTTCGACGTTCTCACGGGCCGCGGCGCGTGCGTCCTTCGTGAGCTTCTCGGTGGTCGTCTTTACAGACTGGAGCTGCTCCCTGCGATAGGAATTGTAGCTGTCGAGCTGCTCCGCTATCTTCTTGAAGCCGCCGTCGTACTGCAATTCCTTTGCAAAGGGCAGTTCCTT
>JAGVLR010000228.1 GCA_020054175.1 Candidatus Dadabacteria bacterium | reverse complement strand
ACTCCTCGATTTTTATCTTAATAATGTCGAGCTCAGCCCGGACGGCTACAAGGCGAAGTACACCATAACGAACAAGGGCACTGGAAGCGAAGTCGGCACTATCACACTTACCGAGTGGACACCGGCATTCGTCTCCGGGCTTCAGGCGGGAGAGTACGGCGTCAGGCTTCAGCTTCTGGATAAGGACGGGAACGTAGTCGAAGGGGCGTTCAATAATACTGAAAGGGTTATAAACGTAGTTGCTGAATAAAAAACTTAGACCATCCGGGCGGCCCTGAAAAAGGGCTGCCCGGCCTTCCCAAAAACTCATTTATATAACCCGGTATTTGATATTGTCGAAGTGCTGTAGTCGGACTACAGGTCGACCATGCGGTGGCGGCAGCCGTCGCATATTCCCGAGAAGTAAAAAAAATGGTCCGTTATCTTGTAGTCGAACTCGTGCTCAATGTTCTTTTGTATTTTCTCGGCAAAACACTGATCGAATACCTGTATCTCCGAACATCCCTTGCAGTAAAGGAAATGAGAGTGGGCCTTTTTCGCGCCGAAGTAGTAGTTCGCGTCGGTGGAAAATGAAACGGATTTTACAAACCCTTTCCTGCATAGAAAATCGAGGGCGCGATATATGGTGGAAAGATTGGGCTTCGGCTCGAGCTGATTAAGCACGTCCTTGGCCATGATCGGCTGTGCCGATTCCTCGATGATTTTCAGTATTTCTTTCCTCAGATCTGTGAAACTGGCTCTCATTTGACCATTCGCCTTTCGTTCGTTGTCTTCTTATTAAGCTACAACAAAAAACTGAAAAAAGCATTTTTCTCTTCTGACCTGCCCGAAACGCGAAATAAATTATTCTACCATGACAGGTTGTTGCATGACGTTGGTCAATCATTATGCAAATTCTTTGCGCAAATCATTTGCATTTTCAGCCTCCCGTGTTAGGTTATCCACCTGTTAGAAAATCAGCTTGAAAGGAGGATTCAAATGAGATGGGAATTAGCGAGAAACAGATTTCTATTTTTCGTTTTCCTGATCGCGGTGGTTGGCATGGGGGGATGCGATAAGAAAGAAAGGCATTCTCACGATCATGAGCACGGAGAAATCGTGGGGGCTCTGCTGGTATCGGATGCAGAGGTGGGACTTATCAGGATCGTAGACCTTCACGACGGCGGAATCGTATCGTCCATAGATATCGAGGGTCCGGCGACTATTTACCCGACCGAACACACTTACTACGGAGTCGCTATACAGACTGCGGACGGGCTCGTTAATTTCATAGATACGGGAATAGAGATTGAAGAGCACGGGGATCATTTTCACCTTCACGTCGGAGAACCCGAGCTTCTCAACTTCGAGCTGTTCGGGTCGACTCCTATACACTTCGTATCGCATGAAGGATGGAGCGCGATACACTTCGACGGCAGCCGCGATGAAGGAATCGGCGCGGAGGTGGCGGCAGTGCTCGAGAGCACGCTCGAAGACAGCGCACCGGAGGTTCTTTACTTCTCTCTCGACGGCCCGGCGCACGGCGCGGCGGTACCGGCCAGGGACAATAACTTTTTAATCACGGTTCCGAATCCCGAGTACGTAAACGGCGTGCCGAACGCATCCTCGCTGCCGATAGGGGTAAACGTGTATGACGAATTCGGTGCGTTGCTCCAGGAATTCGCCGACGTTTCAGACCCGGACAGCTCGTGCGTCGATCTTCATGGCGAGGCCGTTACGGGCAATCACTACGCATTCGCATGCGGAGCCAATCTCGGGGTTCTGGTTCTGAGCTACAACCAGGGTTCGGGGCTCTTTTCCTCGAAGAACATTTCCTACCCGGCTGCGGATGTCAGAACCGGAACTCTCATAGCGCACGGCTCGAAGAGCTTTTTCGTTGGCAATTTCGGTTCCAATGCGCTTATAAAGATTAATCCGTCGAATTCCAATACCGAAGTTCTCGACTTGCCCGCGGACCAGTGCGGATTCGTCTTCGAGAAGGACGGCGGGAACGAGGTTGCAGTGCTCACCATAGACGGATTCGTTCACGTCATCGACTCCAATGCATGGGTTATAGAGGAGAGCATCCCCGTCACTTCACCGTTTTCCTGTACCGGAATTCGTCCGAGGCTTGCGGCTGGACCGGGCGTCGCCTATGTCAGCATCCCGGACGACGGAATGGTCATAGAGGTCGGTCTTCACGAGCCGGAGATAATCCGCGAGCTCGAGGTCGGCGGAACGCCGGGGACGATGACGGCTTTTGCTATCGAGGAAGTCGAGCATTGATTGAAGAATTAAATTCAACGGCTACAGCTGCGGCTGCAGGTGTTACATCACACGGTGGCCGCAGCTTTTACAAGGAAACGAGATGGGCTTAACAAAAAAAGAAAAATTCGACGTGGTCATAATCGGGGCGGGGGCAGCCGGGGTTGGCGTCGGCTCTCTCCTGAAACTGTTAGGAATCAAAAAATTTATCCTCCTCGAAAGGCACGAGGTGGGAGCGTCTTTCGGCAGGTGGCCGAAGGAGATGAATTTCATTACCCCGTCGTTCCCCGGGCATGAGTTCGGCATGCTGGACCTTAACGCTGTCGTGCCGGACACGTCCCCTGGCCACATATTGAAGATGGAGCACCCGGACGGGAAGAGCTACCAGGTTTATTTGAAGAGCGTCGCAAAGTACTTCGAGCTGCCTGTAAGAACGGGCGTCGAGGTTACAGAGATCGAGCCCCTGAAAGCCGGCGGGTTCGCAGTTAAAACCGGCAAGGGCGAGATAAGAAGCCGTTTCGTGATATGGGCGGCCGGGGAATACCAGTATCCGGGCCTCGACGCATTTCCCGGCTCGGAGCACTGCATACACAATTCGGCCGTCGCGTCGTGGCGGGATATAAAGGGTGAGGAGGTCGTCGTAATCGGGGGATTCGAGAGCGGGATAGACGCCGCCGTCAACCTCGCGGCGCTCGGCAAGAAGGTGAGTGTGTACGACAGGGAAGAGGCGTGTAAGAGCGAATCGAGCGACCCGGGCTGCGGTCTCTCGCCTTATACCTCGAGGCGGCTTATATCGGCCGTGGATTCGGGGCTCCTGACCCTGAACGGGAAGTCGGGCATCAGAGACATTAAGAAAACGGACGGCGGTTACGTCCTTTCAAACGGGAACAAGAAGCTCTTTACGAGCAGCCGGCCCATTCTCGCCACAGGATTCAGGACGAGCCTCGTGCTGGTGAAAGACCTTTTCGAATGGGAGGGCAGCAAGGAAAACTATCCCCTTCTCACGGAGCGCGACGAATCCACCATCACTCCCGGTCTTTTCCTCACCGGGCCGAACGTGAGGCACGGAGACCTCATCTTCTGCTTCATCTATAAATTCAGGCAGCGTTTCGCCGTGATCGGGAAGGAGCTCGCGGGAAGGCTTGGGGGCCGGAAGCTGGACGAATCGGTCTTCGATTTTTACCGCGGCAAGGGGATGTTCCTCGACGACCTTTCGTGCTGCGGGGACGAGTGCCAATGTTGAGAATGAAATCCGGATACTGAATCCGGTATTCAGAAATTTTCACGTGAGGGAACATGGGCCGGGCTGAAATAAGTATCGAGAATATCGCGAGGACGTACGTCGTAGTCGGGAAGGAGAGCGTCGGGAAGTCGCTCCTGATAGCGTCCCTTACCGGGAAGGCTGCAAGCTCTTCAAACTTCAGGGGCACAACGGTTTCCGTGGATAGATACACGCAAGGGAACAGGGCCTTTCTCGACACGCCTGGAATCGTGCGTGATTCGGACAGCATAACCGTCCGCATGACGCTCAGGCAGTTAAAAGAAAAAGAATTCGTCATTCTGGTCGTACAGGCGACGAACATAGACGAAGACCTCGAAGAGCTGCTGCCGCTGGCGGAGGGTAAGAACGGAATAATAATCGTCACATTCATGGACAAGGTGATCGGGCTTTCAAACGCCGAAGCTGCGTTCGAAAGATTGAGAGCGAGGGCGGGCGTTCCCGCGATCCCGGTCAACACACGAAAGCTATTGGACAGCGATAAATCCGCCATCGAAGATGCGCTGCTCTCGCCGGGCAGGTTCGGCTCGTGGCAGGCAAACGAAAAATTTGGTCTCAGGGTGACGCCAGGAAAAAACGTATTCGAGATACCGGTATTGGGGCAGGCTATATCTATCCTTCTTCTTTTCCTTCCCGCGTCGATAGCCGTTCAGAATGCGAACAGGATTGCGGATTCTCTTTACGGCTCTATCGCCGGCGCGCTCGCCCCTATTCTAGCGATAGTGAACGCGTGGCCCGAGCCGCTGAGCGCGGTATTCGGCGGCGATTACGGATTATTCGCGATGTTTCCGTTCCTCTTTTTATACGCACTTCCTACAGTAATCATCTTCTCCGGAATACTCGCCGTGTACAAGAGCAGCGGACTTATCGACAGGCTGACCGTCTCGCTTCATCCGCTCCTTCTGCCGTTCGGCATCTCGGGCCGTGATCTCGTGCGCGTCGTCATGGGATTCGGGTGTAACGTGTCCGCTGTTATAAACACGCGCTCGTGCTCGAGCTGCTCGCGAGGGGCGTGCATATCGGCCATATCGTTCGGTTCCGCCTGCTCGTATCAGCTCCCGGCGACGCTGGCCGTTTTCGGCGCGGCGGGCATGGCCTACCTTGCGCCGTATTATCTCGTGCTCCTGGCAGTGACTACCCTCATCTATCTGCGGCTCACCGTACCGAGAGAAGCAAGACTTAAGGCCAACAGGCTCAAGCTCGCGGGACGGGATTTTTTACAGTGGCCGCAGCCGAATGACATATGGCGCGAAAGCCGGCATGTGATAGAGCAATTTTTCGTGTTTGCGCTCCCGGTCTTTTTTCTGATATGCATAATTGCCGCAGTGATGCAGTGGTCAGGCTTGCTCGACCTT
>JAGVLR010000254.1 GCA_020054175.1 Candidatus Dadabacteria bacterium | reverse complement strand
CGTGAGCGATGTGCAGGTTACGCTCTATTACCAGGCCATTCCACCGGCATATCTCCAGGAGCGTTTCAGGGACGCCAGCGTTGGCCCCGGAGAGAACGACGAGATAAGGCGGCTTTACTACATCACGAGCCACCTCAACGTCGATAATACTGTCGACGAAAGCGGGCGGCCTGTAATCAGGGACTGGAAGCTCTTCATTACAGCCGATACGCGGGCGCTTGAGCGGTAAGTATCGATGTTTTTTACCCTGATTTTGTAAGCTGAGAACGAATAATAAGGCTTGGCGAGGATATATGGTGGGTGGGAAGAGGGTTTCCGCGCCAAGCCCCTTCTGGTTTCAATTCAACTATAGCAATTTGCGCTTTATATTTCAAGTGTTACATTAAAATATTTTAATGTGTTGCTGTAATAAATCTGCTCTGCAGGTAAATGGCCGGACTGATTGTGAAAATTCAGATGTATCCAGAGAAACCGGCTTGGAACAGAGGAAGTCTAATGTGCGCTTTTAATGTTTCGACAGCCGGATAAAGCTGATTGTACCGTCCGTATCTGTAATTAAGGTGAAATAACATGCACCAGGCCAAAAGATCCCGGCATTAAAACATTAATTTGTCCGGCAGTTTTATTTCCCGCTCCATGAATAAGCCTTTTTTGTCATGAGGGCGATACGGTTATATTAGTGTATAATAACAGGTCTAAACGATTTAAATCCACCGATTAAATATGCTCCAGCTTACTTTCATATCCTACGTGGTTTTCGTAATTGCCGCGACCCTGGTGCCCGAAGCCGGTATGGGCGTTACTGTATACAAGGACAAGGTTGCGCATCTTTTAGCGTATTTTGCCATGGGGGTTCTCGCATGGGTAGCGGTAACGACGATGAGGAGGAGGCTCTATCTTCTTTTCTTCTCGGTCGTTCTCGGGGTTGCGCTGGAGTTTATTCAGGAATACGTCCCGGGCAGGTCCATGGACGCCGCCGACGCCGCGGCGAATACGGCGGGGGTAGTGCTGGCTTATCTCGTCTGCAGGTTTTGCACCTTGTACGTCGGCTGGGGGACTTTCGGGGTTAAAGATAGAAAAGAATCCCCTGCTGGAGAAACTGAATGAATATAAAGTTCTGCGGCGCCGCCGGAACGGTAACGGGAAGCTGCCATCTCCTGACGCTCGACGACGGGTTTCAGATAGTCCTCGACTGCGGGCTCTACCAGGGGAGGGATGACGACTTCGTCGATTTCAACCGCACCTGGCTCTTCGAGCCTTCCGATATCGACTCCATGATTCTGTCACACGCGCACATAGACCACAGCGGCCGCGTCCCCTTGCTCGTCAAGGACGGCTACAGGGGAGAGATAATCACCACCAGCGCGACGAGGGATCTCTCGGCGGTCATGCTGCTCGACAGCGCGAAGATTCAGGAGAAGGACGCCAACTATATTAAAAAGAAGAACAGGAAGAGGAGAAGGGGGCAGCGGATGCTGATCAAGGTCCCCCAAATCGAGCCCCTTTATACCGACAAGGACGTATTCGAATCGCTCCAGAGCTTCGTCGGAATAAGCTACGACGTGTGCCACGAGATAAGAAAAGGAGTCTCGATCAGGCTAAGGGACTGCGGCCACATATTCGGCAGCGCGAGTATTACTTTAAAAATAGACCGCGACGGAAAGCCCCCGGTCAAAATCGGCTTCAGCGGGGGCATCGGAAGACCCAACAGGCCCATACTCAAGGACCCGGTGCCGATGGAAGATCTCGACTACCTGATTACCGAAAGCACCTACGGCGGGCAGAGGCATAATCAGCTTCCGCAGGACGAAGAAGAGCTTCTCCGCATAATCAACGACTGCATCGAGAGAAGGGGGAAGCTCGTCATCCCGGCGTTCAGCGTCGGGAGAACGCAGGAGATCGTCTACACGCTCAACAAGCTCGAAAACGATGGCCGGCTCCCGGAGATTCCGGTCTTCGTCGACAGCCCGATGGCCATAAACGCGACCGAGGTCTTCAGGCTCCATCCGGAATGCTTCGACGAAGGGATAGCGGAGTATATGCTGAACGACCCCGATCCCTTCGGATTTAACAAGCTGAAATACTTACGTACGACG
Organism: Candidatus Dadabacteria bacterium; assembly: GCA_020054175.1. GTDB lineage: Bacteria > Desulfobacterota_D > UBA1144 > Nemesobacterales > UBA2774 > JADLGH01. The sequence continues at coordinate 1,221 of JAGVLR010000254.1, read as the reverse complement.
GAAGAGTCGAAGCAGCTGAACGGCCTTATCGGGCCCGCCGTCATAATAAGCGGCTCGGGCATGCTCACCGGAGGAAGGATACTCCATCATTTGGTGAACACAGTCGAACATGAGCGCCACACGATTCTCATAGTCGGCTTCTGCGCCCCGGATACGCTCGGCGACAAGATAAGGCAGCGGGAAAAGAAGCTCTGGATATTCGGCAAGGAGAGGACCTTGCGTGCGCACGTCGAGATAATGGATTCCTTCAGCGCCCATGGCGACGAGGACGAGATGCTCGGTTATCTTTCAGGGCTCGACAGGGAAAAACTGAAGAAGGTGTTCCTCGTCCACGGAGAGCCCGACAGGCAGGAGAAGTTCAAGGCCGCGCTCGAAAGGACCGGGATGAGGGATGTTGTAATTCCGGAACTGGGCAGCACCTACGACATCAAGATTTAGCGCTACTGATTTGCGTTGCCTGTCCGGCAACTGCCGCCCGCCTTACAATCCACCATCCATGATCGGAATACACTCGTCGGGAAGCCTGGGGGCTACGGTCTTTCCTGATTTCTTCCTGGGTTTTATCCTGCCATCGGGCCTGAACCATTCAGCGAGGTCGCTTCCGCATCCGTCGTCCGCCGTGTTAAGCGGCTCCTGCGAAACGCACGACCCGTTTCCCTCGGGGCATTTCAGGCGCACGTGAAAATGTCCGTCGTGCCCGTACCACGGGCGGAGCTTTGCGAGCCAGGGCTCGCCGGGGTAGAGGCCGCAAAGCTTTTTCTTGATGAACGGATTTACGAATATCCTGTCGACGTTTACATACGAGGCGGCAGTCTTCACAATCTCGCCGATCCGCTCGTCCCACTTGAAATTGTCGACGCCTGTCTCACTACTGTTGAGGACGGACTGCGGGAATATGTTCGCCCGCTCCTGAATCGTGAGCGTTCTCTTGAGCGCTACAGGGTGCTGCCAGTAGAGGATGTCGGCGTCGAGACCTGTCTGATGGCTGCTGTGCTCGTCGAGCATGGGGCCGCCTGTCTGCTGCGCGACGTCCCCAATGAGAATAATCCCGTTTACGTATTCGTTTACCCGCTTACCGAGATCTATTATAAACTCGACCGTCTCGGGATTCGCGAAGTACCTGCCCCTCCCGGGCCTGATGACCTGAAAGCCTTCGCCGTCCATGGGAATGGCGGCTGAATTCCTTATGCAGCCGGCGGTGTAGGCGCCTATGGACTGTGT
>JAGVLR010000155.1 GCA_020054175.1 Candidatus Dadabacteria bacterium | reverse complement strand
GCGTTCAGCGTTTTTATGAGATCGTCGTTTGCAGGTCCTACCGTCTTGAATCCGTCGGCCGACTGGTCGCCCGCGGGGCTGGTGAATTTCCCCTTGATCTCCTCACCCTTGAATTCGAGATCCTTGACCTCGCCTTTCTCCACGCTTGCGAGAAAATCGCTGTAGGGGATTTCCTGTACGTTAGTCCTGGGAGTGTGTACCAATTGGTAAAGGGCTATGATAGCTACAAATATAACCAACCATAGCACCAAATTTTTGAATAGCTGGCTGTTCACTCGTACCTCAGTTTATATGAAATTGACTGCAGAATTATACTAAAGTATGATAGCACACGAAGGCCTTGTTTTCAACTTAGATTCCGTAATTATGAAGCATGATTACATTATGTCCAGCGTGAATTTCCGCGTCATCCGAAGAGCCTTGTGCTGAGATATCTCTCCCCGGTGTCGCAGAAAATCGTCACGACCTGTTTTCCCTCGCCGAGCCTCTCGGCGAGAATGAGCGCCCCGGCGCACGCCGCTCCGGAGGAAATTCCGACTAAAAGTCCTTCTTTTTTCGCCAGCTCCCTCGTAAGCCTTCTGGCTTCTCCGGTGCTCACCTTTATCACCTCGTCGTAGATTTCCGTATCGAGCGTCGAGGGAATGAAGCCGTGCCCTATCCCTATTATCTCGTGCGCTCCGGGAGAGCCGCCCGACAGTACCGGAGACTCCTCGGGTTCGACAGCCGCAATTATCACGCCTGGATTTTCTTTTCTGAGGATCTTTCCGACGCCGGTAATGGTTCCTCCCGTGCCGACCCCGGAGACGAACCCGTCTATAACGCCGGGCACCTGCTCCAGTATCTCGGGCCCCGTATGGAGCATGTGTGTTTCTGGGTTTTCCGGGTTCGAGAAATGATGCGGCCTGAATGCGCCCGGGGTTTTGGCCGCTATCTCCTCGGCCATCGCCAGAGAATCTTTCATCTGCCCCGCCGGAATGAGAACTACCTCGGCACCGTATGCCGAGAGAGTCTGCCTCCTCTCGAGGCTCATGTCGTCGGGCGCGGTGAGTATGAGCCTGTATCCCTTTACGGCGCAAACGAGCGCGAGCCCGATGCCGGTGTTGCCTGTCGTGGCTTCGACTATGACGCTCTTTCCGGGCTTGATGAGTCCCTCTTCCTCGGCCTTGTTTATCATGGCGAGCGAAATGCGCTCCTTCATGCTCCCGGCCGGGTTTGCGCTTTCGAGCTTCGCCCATATATCGGCCGAGCCCCCCGGCACGATATTCCTCAGCTTTACGACGGGCGTACTCCCTATGAGGGATAGTATGTTGTCTACTACCTGATTCCCCATTTTTCCATCTCCCTGGGGGATATATATTTGCCTGGAACTTCTGCTTTCGGGGCCGCCGTGAAGTCCGGTTTCATTATTTCAAAATGAGGTCGGATATCTCGGTGAAAGCAGCGCTGTTCTTGCGGCGGATCGCGGTCAGTATCTGCTTTATGGGTTCCCAGGCTGCTTCCGGTCTCCTGAGCTCGTTCTTGAGCTTGAGCAATAGGCCTTTAAGCTCCTGGTCTTCCATTTTCCTTATGTATGTATCGAGCGTTTCATCTTCCATTTTATTAGCTTATCGAATATAAGTCCAGTTTAAAAATGATGTTTAATTAATGCCCGCGGCTCAGGTATAATTATCCTCAATCATTTAAAAGTCAATCGACAAGCCGCTTCCAGGGGGGATGAGCCTGGCCAAATGGCTACAAAAAAGAAAGTAAAATTTAAAACAAAGTGCACAAAAAGCAAGCTCATTGCGTTTCTATTCCTGAGTTTCTTCATACTGCTCACGGCGGCCGCGCTCGTGGTCTACGGCGGGTATCTTTACTACACGCGCGATCTCCCCGATTTCAGGGCGATAACGGGCTATAAGCCAAAGCTCATAACGGAGGTCTATTCGTCCGACGGCACCCTTATAGCCGAATTCGCCGCCGAGCGCAGAAAGCTCATCGCCTACGAGAACATTCCCCCCCACGTCATCGAGGCCTTCATCGCTATAGAAGACAGGCGCTTCTTCGAGCACGAGGGAGTAGATGTAAAGAGCATCGTCGGCGCTATGTTCGAGAACATTCAGGAGGGCGACTGGGTGAGGGGCGCCAGCACCATAACCCAGCAGGTGATCAAGAACATCATACTCACGCCCGAAAGGACGATGTCGCGAAAAATAAAGGAAGCGATACTCGCCCACAGGATAGAAAACAACCTCTCCAAGGAAGAAATACTTTATCTATATCTGAACCATATATACCTCGCCGACGGGAACTACGGCATAGAGGCCGCGAGCAGGGCCTATTTCGGAAAGCCGGCGCGCGACATGAGCGTAGCCGAAGCGGCGCTCCTCGCGGGGCTGCCGAAAAAGCCGGAGTACTACTCCCCGCGTAAGCATCTGAACCGCGCGATCGAAAGGCAGAGGCTCGTCCTCAGCAAGATGGAAGACGCGGGCTTCATAACGAGAGACGAAAGATTCGACGCCGTTGACCAGGAGATAAAAATCCTCCCCAGGCAGAGGATCAACAACGACCTCGCTCCTTATTTCGTCGAGCATGTCAGGAGATATCTGCAGGACAAGGTCGGCGTCAAGGATTTCATAAACGGCGGCTACACGGTATTCACCACCCTCGACATCGAGCTTAACCTCGAAGCCCAGTGGGCGCTCAGGAGAGGGATACTCGACATTGAAGCGCGGCACGGCAGGAAAGTCGTATCGAGGAACGTCGGGAGCGCCGGGCAGATAAGAAAATTCAGGGACAACCAGGGCATAAAGAGCATTCAGGCGGGCGAGACATACGAGGCCGTGGTAACGCGGGTCGTGAACGTCGACAAGCCCGATACTACGAAGAAGCAGTCGAAGGACGACAAAAAAACCGGTAAAGAGGAGCCGGCGGCAACAAGGCCGTTGTTCAACGCCCGCATTGGGATCGGCGACGTCGACGGCAGGCTGGATTATGCTGTCAGCTCGCCATACGGAAAGGCCATACCCGGATTCGAATCGAAGTATTC